>NZ_JBHYXD010000031.1:69245-88269 GCF_042751995.1 Streptomyces sp. NPDC059371
GCGGCGGCCCCCTCCCGGTACGGGGGGGATTGCCTCGGGGGGGCGGGGGCCCCGGGCACGTAAGTGGGGCGGGGGGGGGGGGCCCCCCCCCCCCCCCCCCCCCCCCCCACGACCCACATCAAGCAGGAGAAGAGATCGATGATCTTCGGGCGTTCTGAGCGCGGCAAGCCTCCGGTCGAGCCCGTCACGCTCAAGATCCTGGTAGCGGGCGGCTTCGGCGTGGGCAAGACGACCCTCGTAGGCGCGGTCAGCGAGATCAGGCCGCTGCGCACCGAGGAAGTCCTCACCGAGGCGGGCCGGCCCATCGACGACATCAGCGGTGTGGAGGGCAAACACACCACGACCGTCGCCATGGACTTCGGCAGGATCACGCTGCGCGAGGACCTGGTGCTCTATCTGTTCGGGACCCCCGGGCAGGATCGTTTCTGGTTCCTCTGGGACGAGCTCGCCACAGGTGCCCTGGGTGCCGTCGTGCTGGCCGACACCCGCCGCCTTGAGGACTGCTTCGCCGCGGTCGACTACTTCGAGCGGCGCTCCATACCCTTCGTGGTCGGAGTCAACTGCTTCGAGGAAAGCGCCCGTTACCCCGGGGAGGCCGTCCGTCAGGCCCTCGACCTCGACCCGGACGTGCCGGTCGTCCTCTGTGACGCGCGCGACCGTGAGTCGGTCAAGGAAGTCCTCATCCGCGTCGTCCAGCATGCGATGGCGCATGCGGCGGCCGCCCGCGAGGCCGTCTCGACCTGACGCTAGCCCGGCACCTCCGTCGTCACCGTCGTCACGACGCGCAGGTGCGGCCCGTACCCCCGCCGACCGGGGTACGGGCCGCGGTCATGCCCACGCGCGCGTGGTTCGCCCGAATCGCACGCGCGCGGGAGTCACTCGACGGTGTCGTCGTGCCAGCCGAAGCTCTTCTCCACCGCCTTGCGCCAGTTGTCGTACTCGCTGTCACGCACCGACGCCGCCATGGACGGTGTCCATTCGACGTCCTTCCGCCAGTGCGACTTCAGCTCGTCGAGGCCGTTCCACACCCCGGTCGCGAGGCCCGCCGCGTACGCGGCGCCCAGACAGGTCGTCTCGGAGACCCTCGGGCGGATCACCGGCACGCCGAGGACGTCCGCCTGGTGCTGCATCAGCAGATTGTTCTTGGTCATGCCGCCGTCCACCTTCAAGGTGGTGATCCGCACCCCGGAGTCCTGGTACATGGCGTCCACGACCTCACGCGTCTGCCAGCTCGTGGCCTCCAGGACCGCGCGCGCGAGGTGCGCCTTCGTGACGTAGCGCGTGAGACCGGTGATGACACCGCGCGCGTCCGAGCGCCAGTAGGGGGCGAACAGGCCCGAGAAGGCGGGCACGATGTAGGCGCCGCCGTTGTCCTCGACGCTCGCTGCCAGCGTCTCGATCTCGTCGGCGGAACGGATGATGCCCAGTTGGTCCCGGAACCACTGGACCAGGGCGCCCGTGATCGCGATCGACCCTTCGAGGCAGTAGACCGGAGCCTCGTCGCCGATCTTGTATCCCATGGTGGTCAGCAGCCCGTTCTTCGACGGAACGGGCCTGTTGCCGGTGTTCAGCAGCAGGAAGCTGCCGGTGCCGTAGGTGTTCTTGGCCGTGCCGACGTCGTAGCAGGCCTGGCCGAAGACCGCCGCCTGCTGGTCGCCGAGCGCCGACGCGACCGGCACACCGCCGAGCTGGCCAACGGCGGTGCCGTACACCTCGGCGGAGGACCGGATCTCGGGGAGCACCGCCTCGGGGATGTCCATCGCGGAGAGGATGGACGGGTCCCACTGAAGGGTGTCCAGGTTCATCAGCATCGTGCGCCCGGCGTTGGTCACGTCGGTGACGTGCCGTCCGCCGTCGGTGCCGCCGGTCAGGTTCCAGATGAGCCACGAGTCGATGGTGCCGAAGGCGATCTCACCGCGCTCCGCGCGGGTGCGCAGGCCCGGGACGTTGTCGAGCAGCCAGGCCGCCTTCGGCCCGGAGAAGTAGCTGGCCAGGGGGAGTCCGGTCTGCTCGCGGAAGCGGTCCTGGCCGTCCGGGCCGCCCAGTTCCTTGCAGAGCGCCGACGTGCGGGTGTCCTGCCACACGATCGCGTTGTGGACGGGCTTGCCGGTGGCGCGGTCCCACAGAACCGTCGTCTCGCGCTGATTGGTGATGCCGAGCGCGCTGAGCTGGTCGGCGCGCAGTCCGGCCCTGGCGAGCGCTCCCGCGACCACGGCCTGCACCTTGGACCAGATCTCGGTGGCGTCGTGTTCCACCCAGCCCGGTTTGGGGAAGATCTGGCGGTGTTCGCGCTGGTCGACGGCGACGATCGCGCCGCCCTGGTCGAAGATGATGCAGCGGCTGGAGGTGGTGCCCTGGTCGATCGCGGCGACGTATTTCTCGGCGTTGTCCGTCATGTCGTCCCCTTACGTGTTCTTCGTCAGGAGGCTGATGTCTCGTCAGGCGTCCGTACTTCGAGGTGGCGGGGATGTGTCAGAAGGCCACGTTGTAGATCCCGGCGCCGATGGCGGCACCCGCGATGGGACCGACCACCGGGATCCAGGAGTATCTCCACTCCGATGTGCCCTTGTTGGGGATCGGCAGCAGCGCGTGCGCGATGCGCGGCCCCAGGTCGCGGGCCGGGTTGATGGCGTACCCCGTGGGGCCGCCCAGCGAGAGACCGATGCCGACCACGAGGAAGGAGATGAGCAGGACCGGCAGCCCCGCGTCGCCGATGCCGGCGACATGCCTGGCGCCGCCGACCATGCCGAGGATGGGAAGCATCAGGGCGGCGGTGGCGATGGTCTCGGTGATCAGGTTCTGTACCGGGTTGTCGATCTCGGGACGCGTCGAGAAGATCCCCAGGGTCTCGATGGCCTTGTCGTCCTCGGCGTTGAGGTTGAACTGCCCGAGGTAGAGCAGCCAGCACAGGACCGCGCCGACGACGGCGCCGGCGAACTGGCCGAGGATGTAGAAGGGCACGTCCGACCACTTCGTGGAACCCTCGATCGCGAACCCGATGGTGACCGCCGGGTTGATCTGCCCTCCCGACAGCGGCGCCGAGGTGTAGGCACCGGCCAGGACGCCGAAGCCCCAGCCGAAGGTGATGACGATCCAGCCCGCTCCC
The DNA here is from genome assembly GCF_042751995.1 of Streptomyces sp. NPDC059371. Lineage (NCBI taxonomy): Bacteria > Bacillati > Actinomycetota > Actinomycetes > Kitasatosporales > Streptomycetaceae > Streptomyces > Streptomyces sp. NPDC059371. The sequence continues at coordinate 72,352 of NZ_JBHYXD010000031.1, forward strand.
TGGGCCTTGGATCTGTTCAGGGTGACAGCGGCGCACACACCCGCGCCGAAGAGAATCAGAATCGCTGTGCCGATCAACTCGCCTACGAAAATGTCTCCGTTGCTCATGGCGGCTCCTAGGCTCTCGCCCGGAACGATCAGCTCCGGGCCGGCGTGCAGAGGGCGTTCCCATGGCTGCTTCAGCCGGAGGCGGGGAGTTCCCGCACCCCGCCCGGCGTCCCGGAAGTGTTCACCGGTGCCCAGGGGGCGTCAAGGTCGCGGACCGCACCGGTTGCAGGGCGCCACGTGGACGCGCCACGGAGGTCCGTCGGCACCGTACGCAGGGACTGTTTTCAGCCAGTCGATCAGGAGGTCATGCGATCAGGAGGTCATGTGATCGAGGGCGGGCGGTCGACGGGATCATCCGGTGAGCGTCTGCCCGTACGGCTCCATCGGCCCGGTTCCCACCCCGCGCCGGACCTCATGACCGGGCAGCCCCGCGCGCCCCAGCACCCAACTCGCCCCGTCCAGGGCCTTGGCGGCCTGCTTGAGCGGTGCCAGTGAGGTGGCCGCCTGCCGGTGGTCGATCACGCTGCCGGGCGCGCACAGCACCGTCGCCAGCGAGAGGGTGACGGCTCGGCCGCCCGCGGTCCAGGGCGTGTCGAGCACCGACGCGGCCAGCGGGTCGAGAGTGTCGGGGTCGGCGAGGACCAGGAAGTCGTCGCCGCCGATGTGCCCGACCAGCGTCGCCTCGGACGCCGAGTGCTGCAGCATCCGCCCCACCGCTCTGATCAGCTCGTCGCCGGCCGCGAACCCCGCTCCGTCGTTGACCTGCTTGAAGTGGTCGATGTCCAGCCAGCTCAGCGCGAACATCCGGCCGTCCGCGATCCGCCGGTCCACCTCCCCGGTGATCATGTCCGAACCGGGCAGCCGGGTCAGCGGGTTGAGCCCCGCCGCCTCCTCGACCCGGCTCTCCGACAACGCCCGTACGAGATCCGCGAGGCGTACGACACCCACGCACCGCCCGTACCGGTCGACGACCGCGACATCGTCGGACGTACGGTCCCGGTCCCCGTCCGCGACGACGTCGAGCACTTCCCAGGCCGTGGCGTCGAGGCCGACCGTGCGCGGCGCGTCACCCAGCTTGGCGGCCGGCCGGTCGGCGTACAGGGCGTGCCCGTAGCGGCCGGACATCGACAGCAGGAAGCGCGACCGGTGCACCGAGCGGACCGGTATCCCGAACGGGTCCACGAGCAGCACACCGGACACCTCGGGCGACCCGGTGAGCAGGGATCTGACCTCTCCGGCCGACGCGGTGGCCGAGAGCAGCGCGGCCGGGCGGACGAACTGCCCCACGGTTGGCCCGGACCGGGGCGCGCTGCGGGCACCCGGGAACAGCGCCGGAACGTATACATCCGCTGAGGGCCGCCGGGCCGGCGGGGCGAACAGGTCGCCCTGCGCGAGCTGCGCGCCCGCCGACACCGCGGCGGCGCACTGCAGTTCCGTCTCGACGCCTTCGACGGACAGCAGCGCGCCGAGCTGCTCGCACAGCGTGCGCATCGCGCGTACCGCCGCGGGCCGCGACAGCAGGGACACGTCGAGCTTCATCAGCTCCGGGGCGAGGTCCGTGAGCAGGCGCAGCGGTACGTCGCCGTCGCCGATGCCGTCCGCGCAGATCCGGAAGCCCTCGCCGCGCACCGCGGCCACCGCCTCCAGCAGGGCGTGCTGCGGCACGTGTGTGTACGGCGGGACGATGTCGACGGTGACCTCGCAGGGAAGCCGTCCGCCCTGCCGTACCTCGTTGCGCAGCGCGGAGAGCCGGCCGAGATCGGCCAGCGTTCCGGCGAACACGTTGACGTGCAGGGGGAGCAGGGTCTCCCTGCGTGCGGCGGCCCGGATGGCCAGCGCGGCCAGCCGGCCGTCCACTTCGGGATCGCGGCGGGCTCGCGCCAGGATGTCGCCGGACTCCGGGCGGGCGAGCGTCTCCAGCGCCGCGATTCCTCCGGTCGTCAGGTTGACGACCGGCTGGAAGGCGAAACGGACCATATCCGTCCAGGAGGGCACAACAGCATGGTCTCGCCGTCGGCGTACGCCGGTGTGCGATTCACGAGGTGTTCACGCAGGATTCCGGGGTCGTCACAGCAGGTGTGGAGGAGGGGCCGGCGAAGCCCGCCCGTGACTACCGAACCGCCACGACGGAGGAGCCGTGCCCGAACAGCCCCTGGTTCGCGGTGATCCCCACCCGTGCCCCGGCGACCTGCCGGTCACCGGCATCCTCGCGCAACTGCCAGGTCAGTTCGCACACCTGGGCGATGGCCTGGGCCGGGACGGCCTCTCCGAAGGAGGCGAGGCCGCCGCTGACGTTCACCGGTATGCGTCCGCCGAGCGCTGTGGCGCCTTCCCGCAGGAGCTTGGCGGCCTCGCCCTCGCCGCAGAGCCCGAGATCCTCGTACCACTGCAGTTCCAGCGCGGTCGACAGGTCGTAGACCTCCGCGAACGAGAGGTCCTCGGGTCCGATGCCCGCCTCCTCGTAGGCCGCTCGGGCGATGGACGCCCGGAAGGTCTCGGACGCGGGTTCCACGGCGGCCCCCGAGTCCGTGGCGATGTCCGGCAGATCCAGCACGGTGTTCGGATAGCGCGGCGACACGGTCGAGACCGCGCGGATCCGCACCGGCTCGCCGATCCCGTGCCGGCGCGCGAAATCCATGCCCGCCAGCACCACGGCCGCGCCGCCGTCCGAGGTCGCGCAGATGTCGAGCAGCCGCAGCGGATCGGCGACCACGGCCGACGCGGCGACCTCCTCGGCCGTGACCCGCTTGCGGTAGCGGGCGTGCGGATTGAGCGCGCCCAGGGCCGCGTTCTTCACCTTCACCTGGGCGAAATCCTCCGGAGTGTCGCCGTACAGAGCCATCCGGCGCCGTGCGTACAGCCCGAAGTACGTCGGGTTCGTCGCCCCGAGGACACGAAAGCGCAGCCAGTCCGGATCGTCCGGCCGGTCCCCGCCGGCGGGGCGGAAGAACCCCTTGGGTGCCGCGTCCGCGCCCACCACGAGGACCACCTCGGCGAGGCCGGAGAGTATCTGCGCCCGCGCTGTGCCGAGTGCCTGCGCCCCGGAGGCGCAGGCCGCGTACACGCTCGTCACGCGTGCTCCCTGCCACCCCAGCGCCCTCGCGAAGGTCGCCCCCGCCACATACCCCGGGTAGCCTCCGCGGACGGTGGACGCGCCCACGACCGAGTCGACGTCCCGCCAGCCGATCCCCGCGTCGGTCAGCGCGGCACGCGCCGCGGCCACTCCGTACTCGACGAAAGGGTGCCCCCGCTTGCCCCACGGGTGCATCCCCACGCCCAGCACCGCCACATCACCGGTCACGCCCCCGCCCCCGTCCGCTCCGCGCCTTTCATGCCGTCACCCCTGTCGGCCGCCAGTGCCACGTCGTCCAGGTGGTCTCCTCGTCCTCGTGCAGCACACCGGGGACGACCTCCACCTCCATGCCCACCGTCAGGTCGGAGACGGTGATCCCGGGAACCGCCTGGCCGAGCACCACGAGGCATTCGGATTCCAGTTCCACAGCGATCAACGCGTAGGGCTCCCATGAGAGTTCCGGGTCTGTCACATAGGGTGACGGAGGCCGGTAGCGGCTGTCCGTGTACGACCAGACGCGCCCCCGTGGAGACAACGGCACCTCCACCAGCTCGCCGCCCGCGCACCCCGGATTGCGGCAGAAGGCGTCCTCGCGGGGGAAGAACACCGAGGCGCAGCCCGAGCACCGCGTGCCGAGCAGGCGGAAGTCGTCCCCTTCCCCGGTGAACCACCCGGCGACGACAGGTGTGCGTGTGCGCGACACGGTCCCTCCACGACGCTCGATCTGACGGAACGTCAGAAGTGTGCCACGGGCGAGGGAAATTGGGCAGGGCGCCCGTGCGGACCGACGGGCGCCACCGGCAGCCGGAGTTCCGGCCGCGGTGACAGGGGTCGCGGGAGTGCCTCAACCGCCCCATCCGCCCCGACCGAGCCGTTCCGCCCCAGCCGCGTCAACCGGTCCAACCCGAAGACGCCCGTTCGGTGATGGACTACAGTCCGCGACGTGTCCGAAATCCCGCACCCGCCCGCCGACTTCGCGCCCGACTCGCACTGCTCCAGCTGTGGCGCGCCTTACGGAGAGGGCATCTCCGGCTGGCCCCGCACCTGCGCCGCCTGCGGCACGGTCGCCTACCGCAATCCGCTTCCGGTCGCGGTGGCTCTGCAGCCCGTCTACGACGACCGGGGCGCGGCCCTGGTCGTCATCACCCGGACCATCGCCCCCGCGCGTGGGGGCGTCGCCCTGCCCGGGGGATTCATCGACCACCGGGAGGACTGGCGGCAGGCCGTCGTGCGCGAGCTCAAGGAGGAGACGGGCATCGACGTGGCGAGCAGGGAAGTGCGGCTCGCCGACGCGATGAGCTCGCCCGCGGGCCATCTGCTGCTCTTCGGGCTCCTTCCGGAACGCCCCGCCGCCGAACTGCCGCGGTCCGCCGCCACCGACGAGACCGAGGGCTGGCATCTGCTGCGCCGGTCGGCCGAACTCGCCTTCCCGCTGCACACCCTGGCGGCCCGTGCCTGGTTCGAGGGACGGTACATCTGAGGGTCAGCGACGGGGTATCCCCAGCCCCCGCACCCGCACGGGGTACGACGGCTCGCTCAGGCCCCCCGTGCCGCTCGCCCGGCGCACCACCACCTCGTCCTCCTCCCAGCGGGACACATGACGCTCGGCCTCCGGTTCCTCCCATCCGTCGCCCGTGTCCGGCACGACGAGCCCGACTCCGCCGCTTCCCCGTGCGGGCGCCCACGCCTCCAGCTCCAGACCACCGTCGGCACCGCGTACGGGCACGACGGCACCGGCCCGCGCGAGCACAGGAATCCGCGACAAGGGTGCGTCGACCACCACCTGTGCCGGTCCCTCGTACGCCTCCTCGGTGACCGTGTCGTACCACCGCCCCCGTGGCAGTTGCACCGTCCGCCGGACCGCACCAGGGTCCAGCACCGGCGCCACCAGGAGGCTGTCGCCGAGCAGGAACGCGTCCTCGCGGTCGCGCAGCGCCCGGTCCTCGGGACTGCCCCACCACAAGGGCCGGACGTACGGAGCGCCCGTGCGGCGCGCCATGTGCGCCAGTGTCATGAAGTACGGGAGCAGTCGCCGCCGTTCGAGGAGCGCCACGCGCGCGTGCTCCAGAACCCCGTCGCCGAACTCCCAGGGCTCCCTGCGTCCGGCCCGCAGACTCGCGTGCGTGCGGAACAACGGGAGGTAGGCCCCGAGCTGGAACCACCGCAGATAGAGCTCGGGCGACGGGCTGCCGTCGAAGCCGCCCACATCCGGTCCCGAGTAGGGCACACCGCACAGCCCGAGCCCCAGCACCAGGGACAACGACGCCCGCAGCCCCGGCCAGCCCGTGGCCACATCCCCGGACCACGTCCCCGAGTAGCGCTGCAGACCCGCCCACCCGGAACGCGAGAACAGGAACGGCCGCTCCTGCGGCGCGAGTTCACGCAGCCCCTCGTAGGCGGCCCGGGCCATGCCCAGCGCGTACACGTTGTGCGCCTCGCGGTGGTCACCGCCACGGCCCTCCAGGGAGTGCCGGGCCGAACGCGGCAGCGTCGGCTCCCCGAAGGCCGTGAACGACGTCGGCTCGTTCATGTCGTGCCAGAACCCGGCGAACCCCTGCGCGATCCGCTCCTCGTACAGCCCGCCCCACCACGCGCGCGCCCGCGCGTCCGTGAAGTCCGGGAACACGGCCTCCCCGGGCCATACGACACCTCGCACGAGCCGTCCCGAGGCGTCCCGCACGAAGGCCTCCTCGGCGAGACCGCTGTCGTACACCTCGTTGCCCGGCTCCGCCTTGACCGCCGGGTCGATGATGGACACCAGCCGGATCCCGTCGCGCCGCAGCTCCTCGGCGAGCTGAGGGAGCTTCGGGAACCTGTCGCGATCGACGGTGAACACCTGGTGGGCGTCGTAGTGGTCGATGTCCAGATGGACGGCGTCCAGCGGCAGGCCCCGCTCCTGGTAGCCCGCGACGATCCTGCGCACCTCCTGCTCACTGCCGAAGCCCCACCGCGCGTGCTGGTGCCCCAGCGCCCACGCGGGCGGAAGCGCCGCGGCACCGGTCAGTGACGCCCAGGAGTGCAGCACGCGCGCGGGGGTCCCCACCATCACCCAGCAGCGCAGCGGCCCGCCGTCCATGCGCAGCTCGCACGACCCGGGCCGGTCGTGCCCGGAGCCGGCGCCCTCCTTGCCCTCCCGAAGTATCACGGTGCCGTCCCACGTCGTGTCGTGGAACACGAGATGCGTGCCCGCGTCGGCGACGACCATCTGCACCGGCATCGTGAGATACAGCGGATCGTCGCCCGGCCCGAAGGCCTGTCCCGGGTCGGTGTTCCACAGCCGGTACGTCCCCTCGCGCAGCCTGAGCCCCGCTGCCCGGCCGCCGAGACCGAAGAACCGGGCGTCGGCCGCCACTTCGGAGCGCTGCATCCAGCGGGCGGGGCCGCCGTCGACGGGTTCCCACCACCGGGGCGGCAGATCCCGGCGCAGGATCACCCCGCCGGGTGTAAGAACCTGGACCGCGCCGTGCCGTGAGACCGCGACCGTGACCCGCTCGGCCACGACGCGCCAGCCGCCGTCCTTGTCCGGCTCCAGGACGGCCCGCGGATCGGGTTCCGGGGACCGGCCCGCCAGGGCGTACGACGGCTCCGGCGCGACCGCGTCCCAGCCCCAGAAGACGGCCCCGCCCACCGTGACCGTGATCCGCAGTTCCGAGCGCGTGAAGCGGACGACTCCGCCGCCGGGGCCCGGCTCCACACCGAGCACCGGTCCCGGTACCCGCGCCCGCTCGGCGCCCCGCTGGGGGAGCCCGGTGGCGTCGGCACGCCTCCTGCGCCAGGCGGCTCGCACTGTGAGCAATCCCTGAGTGGTACCCCCCGAGCCGACCGCCTTCACCGAACGCACCAGGTCACGACCGTCCATGCTGCTCACCCTGCCACTACCGGCGCCCGTTGAGTGCGCCGTTCAACTGCCGTTCACCTGTTGCGAGGCCACATCTTCATGTAGCCGACTATGTGGGGCGTGCCCTGGTAATGAAGTCGATCACATGGCATCGTCCGTGTCAGCCGCGTGACGCGCACACCCCCGCTCGTGCGCGACCGACGCCCACGACGCGCACAGCCCGGGAGCCGCCCCAATGTCCACCACGAACCCCTCTCCGCTCTGGCAGCCCACCGCCGAGGGCATCGCCCAGGCGCGGGTCACGAAGTTCCAGGCTTGGGCGGCCGAACGGCACGGAGCGCCGGCCGACGGAGGCTACGCGGCCCTGCACCGTTGGTCGGTCGACGAGCTGGACACGTTCTGGAAGGCCGTCACCGAGTTCTTCGACGTACGGTTTTCCACCCCTTACGCGCGCGTGCTCGGCGACCGGGCCATGCCCGGAGCCGACTGGTTCCCCGGAGGGACCCTCAACTACGCGGAGCACGCCCTGCGCGCCGCGGAGACCCGCGCGGACGAACCGGCCCTCCTGTATGTCGACGAGACCCACGAGTCCGTCCCCGTGACGTGGTCCGACCTGCGCCGTCAGGTCGGTTCCCTCGCCGCCGAGCTGCGGGCCCTCGGCGTACGGCCCGGAGACCGGGTCAGCGGCTATCTTCCGAACGTCCCCCAGGCCGTGGTCGCCCTGCTCGCCACGGCCGCCGTGGGCGGGGTCTGGACGTCCTGCGCCCCTGACTTCGGCGCCCGCAGCGTCCTCGACCGTTTCCAGCAGGTCGAACCCGTGGTCCTGTTCGCCGTCGACGGCTACCGCTACGGCGGCAAGGAGCACGACCGCCGTGAGACGGTCGCGGAACTGCGCCGTGAACTGCCCACCCTGCGCGCCGTCGTGCACATCCCGCTACTGGGTACCGAGGCACCCGAGGACGCCCTGGAGTGGTCGGCGCTGACCTCCGCCGACGTGGAGCCCGTCTTCGAGCAGGTTCCCTTCGGCCACCCCCTGTGGGTGCTCTACTCCTCCGGTACGACCGGCCTTCCCAAGGCCATCGTCCAGTCCCAGGGCGGCATCCTCGTCGAGCACCTCAAGCAGCTCGGCCTGCACTGCGACCTCGGTCCCGAGGACCGCTTCTTCTGGTACACCTCCACCGGCTGGATGATGTGGAACTTCCTCGTCTCCGGCCTGCTCACGGGTACCACGATCGTGCTGTACGACGGCAGCCCCGGGTATCCGGACACGGGCGCCCAGTGGCGTATCGCCGAACGCACGGGAGCCACCCTCTTCGGCACGTCCGCCGCGTACGTGATGGCCTGCCGCAAGGCGGGCGTCCACCCCTCGCGCGACTTCGACCTCAGCCGGGTGCGGTGCGTCGCGACGACCGGCTCGCCACTGCCGCCCGATGGATTCCGCTGGCTGCACGACGAGGTCCGCGAGGACCTGTGGATCGCCTCCGTCAGCGGCGGCACCGATGTGTGCTCCTGCTTCGCCGGAGCGGTGCCGACGCTCCCGGTGTACATCGGCGAGCTTCAGGCCGCCGGTCTCGGCACCGACCTGCAGTCCTGGGACTCCAGTGGCAAGCCGCTCACCGACGAGGTCGGCGAGCTGGTCGTCACCAACCCGATGCCGTCGATGCCCATCCGCTTCTGGAACGACCCCGACGGCAGCCGCTACCACGACAGCTACTTCGACACGTATCCCGGAGTGTGGCGGCACGGCGACTGGATCACCGTCACTTCCCGAGGGTCGGTCGTCATCCACGGCCGTTCCGACTCCACGCTCAACCGGCAGGGCGTGCGCATGGGCTCGGCCGACATCTACGAGGCCGTCGAGCGCCTTCCCGAGATCAAGGAATCGCTCGTCATCGGTGTCGAACAGCCCGACGGCGGCTACTGGATGCCACTGTTCGTCCACCTCGCGCCCGGAGCTGTCCTGGACGAGGACCTCCTGAGCCGCATCAAGGGGACCATCCGCGAACAGCTTTCCCCGCGGCACGTTCCGGACGAGGTCATCGAAGTACCCGGAGTGCCCCACACCCTGACCGGCAAGCGCATCGAGGTGCCCGTCAAGCGTCTTCTCCAGGGCGCGTCGATGGAGAAGGCGGTCAACGTCGGATCCGTCGACAACGTAGAGCTCCTGCGCTTCTACGAGAAGCTGGCCCGCGAGCGCGGCTGACCGGCCTCCCCGGGCTTCAGCCTCCGTAGGTGGCCTCCGACTCGCCGAGCACGGCGGTGAAGTCGGAGGCCAGGCGCACGGCGTCGGCGGGCGAGAGCTCCGCGACCGAGATACGCACCCCGGGCGCCGCAGCGGTCCGGAAACGCGCGCCCGCAGCGACCCACCATCCGTACGAACGCAGCCCGTTCACCACGGCCGACTCGTCCAGAACGGGCACCCAGACGTTCAGCCCGCTCACGCCGTGAGCCTGGACAGCCCGGTCCGCGAGCTCACGCAGCAGCGCGTTCCGGCGCAGCGCGTACGTCTCCCGGGCGCGCTCCACCAACGCGCGCGTGGCGTCGTCCGTCATCAGCCCGAGCACCGTCTCCTGCAGCAGATGACTGACCCAGCCGGACGTCAGCAGCAGGCGTCCGTCGTGCCGGGCCAGCGTCGTCGGATCGCACGCCGCGGCCGCCCACCGCAGGTCGGTCCCCAGGAACTTGCTGACCGTGCGCACATGGACCCAGCGGTTGAGACCTCCCGCCGTCAGAGTGCGCAGCGGCGCGCCGGCGACGGACGACGCGTGGTCGTTCTCCACGACCAGCACATCGGGCGTCTCCTGGAGCACGGCGACGAGCGCGTCCCGCCGTTCCGCGGAGAGGGCGCCGCCCCAGGGATTCTGCGCCCGCGGACTGCACACCACCGCGCGTACCCCTGCTCGTAGAGCCGTCCGCAGGGCGTCCGGGCGGATGCCCCGGTCGTCCACCGCGACCGGAACCGTGCGCAGTCCCAGCGCCGTGACCAGGTCCAGCAGATGGTGATAGCCGGGGTCCTCCATCGCGACCGCGTCCCCCGGACGGAGTTCCACGGAGAGCAGCCGCCCGATCAGGTCGAGCGCACCATGGGCGAACGTCACATGCTCCGCAGGCACCCCGTCGGGATCCAGCCAGTCGCGTACGGCCTCCTCCAGCCGTGCCAGACGGGGTGAACCGCGGTGGGAGCGCGCGCCGGGGGAGAGCCGCGAGGGCGGTACCAGTCGGGGCAGCAGCGCGGGGTCGGGATGCCCGCCCGCCAGGTCGCGCAGTCCGTCCGGCACGCGGGGCGGGCGCCGTGACGCCACCGAGGGCGCGGCGGCGATCACGGTCCCGCCGCGTCCGCGGGTCACCACGATCGCGCGTTGCCGCAGTTCCTTGTACGCCGTCGCGACCGTCCCCGGACTGACGCCGAGCCGCTCGGCCAGACCGCGCACCGGAGGCAGCGCCGTGCCCGGTTCCAAGGCGCCCTCGGCCACGCCCCGTTCCACGGACGCGGCAATTCCCTTGGCCGTCGTACCACTGATCGAATATTGTGTTGCCACGTTGCTGAGTATGTATCAATACATAATGTGAGGCAAGGGGGAGCCGTGAGCCCGACGCGCCGCGCAGCCGCAGGGCCGCCGCGCATTCCAGGAGGCCCCGACGGCCGAAGAATGCTCTGGATCGCCCTGGTCGACCGCACCGGCAGCGGCCTGTGGGCAGCCGTCTCCGTCCTGTACTTCACCTACGTCGCCGGTCTCTCGGTCGCGCAGATCGGCACCCTCGTCGCCGTGGCCGGAGCGGTCGGCATCGCCGGCGCGCCCCTGGGCGGACGCATGGCCGACCGGCTGCCCCTGACCCGGGTACTGATCGGGCTCCAACTCCTGCGCGCTCTCGCCTCCTTCGCCCTGCTGACCACGGACAACTACGCCCTCCTGCTGGCCTTCTCCGCCGCCGGCAGCTTCGGCGACCGGGCCGCGAACGTCCTCACCAAGCTGTACGCCACCCGCGTCTCGGGACCCGACCGCGTCCGCTACCAAGCCGTCAACCGCACCGTCGCCAACGCCGGTTGGGCTCTCGGGGGTCTCGTCGCGGCGGGAGCCCTCACCATCGGCACCACCGCCGCGTACCAGTGGCTGCTCACGGGCGACGCCCTCTCCTTCGTGGCCGTCGCCCTCGCGACCGCCCGCTGCGGCGAACCGCCCTCGGCCACCCGCACGATCGCCGCATCGAAGGACCCCGCCCCCGCGACGCGCCCCGCCGGTCCCTGGCGCGACCGCACCTACCTCGCCTATGTCGCCACCGAGACCGTCCTCTTCCTCGACGACGCGGTGTTCAAGGTCGGGCTGCCCCTGTGCGTCGCCCACTCCGACCAGGCTCCCCACGGCCTCGCACCCCTCCTGATGGTCCTGAACAACGTGATGGTCGTGACCCTCCAGGTCCCCCTGGCCCGCCTCGGCGCCACAACGGCCGCGGCCCGGGCCCTACTCGTCCCGCTCTCCGCGTTCTCCGCGCTCGGAGGCGTCCTCCTGGCGCTCTCGGCGACGGCCGGAGCCATGGCAGTGACCCTGTTCCTGACCGCCGCGGCCGTCGCCTTCACGGTGACGGAAATGCTCCATGCCACCATTTCGTGGGAACTCTCCGTCGCCCTCGCCCCGGACACCGCCCAGGGCAGCTACCTCGGCGTCCACGGACTCGCGCAGGCAGCACAACGCAGCATCGGACCACTCGCTGTCACAGCGGCCATCGCGGCCGGCCCCCTCGGGTGGACCCTCTTCGGCGCGACCATGGCCACGACCTGCATGTTCCAGCACCGCCTCGTGCGCGGCAGACTCACCCGCCCCGCGTTGTCAGTGCCGCCGGTTACTGTGAGTGAGTATTGATCGACTGCGCACAGGGGGAAACATGGCGCACACCCAGCACCACACCATGCGACGCGTCCTGCGCCGCGAAATCGCCGGCACCATCGGCCTGCTGACCGACGAACAGGACTTCCAGGCGATGCTGCGCTATCGCACCTTCGCCTTCGACGACCATACGACCTATCTCCGACAGGTCGAAGCCCTGCTCAAGACCCTCGCCGCCCAGGGCAGCCACACGACGGTGGCCCTCTTCGACCCCGAGGAATACGCCGAATTCTGCGCCGAAAGCGGCCTGGAACCCGATACACCGGTCAGCCGCACCCGCTTCACCGCCCAACTGGCGGCGACCGGCCCCACCATCCCCTATGACGGCCGGCCCTTCGACGAGCTGGTCCCGGACCTCGTCGACGAAGCCGTCCGCCGCGCTACCTGGGAGTACGCCACCACGCTCCTGGCCCGCATCGGCACCTGCGCGACCTGCGGCGAGGACATCGGCCGCGCATCCTTCATCCGCGCCGCCCACCTCCTCGCCCGGATCGTCGACACCGCGAGCCCGGGAGACCTCCACCTCGTGTGCAGCGTCTCCTCAGCTCCCGACACGCTCGTCGCCGTACTCAGGACAGAGGGACGCACCGAAGACACCGCTCGCCTCGACGAGTCCGAAGCCCTCGAATTCACCACCGTCCTGGCCCTCGGTATCGCCACCCGGAGCGCCTGCGGACTCGTCATGCGCACCACCGCACCCGACTCCACCGACCGCGTCTACGGATGGCGCCTGCGCGGAGAACACCTGGAGCCTCTCACCGCGGGGGAGGTGTTCGACGCCTACTGCACCGACCTCGATTCCGGCGAACTGGTCTCCCCGGAATCAGGCGTCGACTATTGCGTACCGCCCGACCTCGCGGACGACGGAAAGGGGACGGGCCATACGCACTGAACGCGAAAAGGGGCGCCCCATCCGCAGATGGAGCGCCCCTTCGTACCGAAAATCGCTGCCGTCGGCCGACGGCGCCGTCCGGCTACTCGCCCGACAGCACCGCCTGCGCCGCGGTACGCGCCTCGTCCGCCGTGTCCGCGGCCCGTGCGGCCGCGGCCGCACGCTCGCACTGGGCCAGCGTGTACTTCGCCAGCGTCGCCCGGACATAGGGAATCGACGCGGCACCCATCGACAGGGAGGTGACGCCCAGACCGGTCAGCACACAGGCCAGCAGCGGATCCGACGCCGCCTCGCCGCAGACACCGCAGCTCTTGCCCTCGGCCTTCGCCGCCTCGGCGGACAGCGCGACCAGGTCGAGCAGTGCCGGCTGCCACGGGTCCTGCAGCCGGGACACCGCGCCCACCTGCCGGTCCGCGGCGAACGTGTACTGCGCGAGGTCGTTGGTTCCCAGGGAGAGGAACTCGACCTCCTGCAGAATCGACCGCGCCCGCAGCGCGGCCGACGGGATCTCCACCATCGCGCCGAACTTCGCGCGCAGCCCGGCCTCACGGCACGCGTCCGCGAACGCCCTGGCGTCCGTACGGTCCGCGACCATCGGAGCCATCACCTCGAGATAGACCGGCAGCCCCTCCGAGGCCTTCGCGAGCGCGGTGAGCTGCGTACGCAGGACATCAGGGTGGTCGAGCAGCGAACGCAGACCCCGCACGCCGAGCGCCGGGTTGGGCTCGTCGGCAGGCGTCAGGAAGTCCAGCGGCTTGTCCGCGCCCGCGTCGAGCACCCGCACCACGACACGGCCCTCGGGGAAGGCCTCGAGCACCTGGCGGTAGGCCTCGACCTGCTTGTCCTCGGACGGCGCCTGCTTGCTGTCGTCGAGGAACAGGAACTCGGTACGGAACAGACCGACGCCCTCGGCACCGGCCTCCACGGCCGCCGGCACGTCCGCCGGACCGCCGACGTTGGCCAGCAACGGCACCTTGTGCCCGTCGGAGGTGGCACCCGGCCCTGTCGACGTGGAGAGCGCCGCCTTGCGCGCGGCCGCCGCGGCCTCGAGCTGCGCCTTCTTCTCCGCGCTCGGCTCGACGAAGATCTCGCCCGTGCTGCCGTCCACGGCGATCACGGTGCCCTCGGCGAGCTCACCCGCTCCGGGGAGCGCCACGACGGCGGGTACGCCGAGCGCGCGGGCCAGGATCGCGCTGTGGCTGGTCGGCCCGCCCTCCTCGGTGACGAAACCGAGGACCAGGGTCGGGTCCAGCAGTGCCGTGTCGGCGGGCGCGAGGTCACGTGCGATGAGGACGTACGGCTCGTCGCTGTCCGGGACGCCCGGCATGGGCACACCGAGCAGCCGGGCGACGATACGGTTCCGCACGTCGTCCAGGTCGGCCACGCGTCCGGCGAGGTACTCACCGGCGCCGGCCAGCAGCGCCCGGTACGCGGCGAGCGCGTCGTAGACCGCACGCTCGGCCGTGCTGCCCACGGCGATCCGCCGGTTCACATCGGCCGTCAGCTCGGGGTCCTGGGCCATCATGGCCTGGGCCTCCAGCACCGCCTGGGCCTCGCCGCCGGCCAGATTGCCGCGCGCGATGAGGTCGGCCGCCACGTCCTCCACGGCCTTGCGGGCGCGCGCCTGCTCGCGTGCCGCGTCCTCCGGGGGAATCTGCTTGGCAGGCGGTTCGAGAACCGCCGTTCCCATGTGCCGAACCTCGCCGATGGCCACACCGTGGCTCACGCCGACGCCTCGCAGCGTTGTCTCCATCTCACCCGTCTCCGCGTAGTGCGGCGCTATCGCCGCCGTGATGATTGCCGAACGCGCCGTCCAGGACAGCGTCGATGTCACTGCCAGCCGAAGAGCGCGTCGCCGGCCTTCACGTCGCCGTCCTCACGGACGTCCGAGAGCGAGTCCGCCGTGGCTTCGAGGGCCACGACCGGGCAGATCGGGGACTTGCCGGCCTTCTCTACCGCGGCGGGGTTCCAGCGCACGACACTCTGGCCGCGCGTCACGGTGTCCCCCTTGTTGACGAGCAGCTCGAAGCCCTCGCCATTGAGCTGCACGGTGTCGATGCCCAGGTGCGTGAGCACGCCGTGGCCCTCACCGTCGACGACCACGAACGCGTGCGGGTGAAGGGAGACGATCACTCCGTCCACGGGGGCGACAGCCTCCGAGGGTTCACGCACGGGGTCGATCGCAGTACCGGGGCCGACCATCGCTCCGGAGAAGACGGGGTCCGGTACCGCGGCGAGTCCGATGGCGCGTCCTGCAAGAGGGGACGTCACGGTGGTCATGGGAAGCCTCCGAGGGGGTGGAGATCTATACGGGCCGTCACTGCCTGTCCCGGACAGCGCACTGTTGAGCAGGGTATGTCATATGAAGTGCCGGTTCCGCGCGAGAGATCCCGGTTGGCGCCGTAGAGGACAGGGCAAACGATTTGCGCCCGCTCCCGCACCCCATGTAGAGTCGTACTCCTGCTTGAGGCTGAGCGGCGTGACCAAGGCGTCGTTGCCCGGCAGCACCCAACTTGTCAGATCCTATCTCGGGGTCCTGTTCCGCATGTCTGCGGGATGGTGGTCAGTGAGACGGAAAAGGACTGATAGAGTTTGGATCGCCGGAAAGGGAAACGTGAAAGCGAGAACCTGGAAAGCACCGAGGAAATCGGATACGGAAACGGTCTGATAGAGTCGGAAACGCAAGACCGAAGGGAAGCGCCCGGAGGAAAGCCCGAGAGGGTGAGTACAAAGGAAGCGTCCGTTCCTTGAGAACTCAACAGCGTGCCAAAAATCAACGCCAGATATGTTGATACCCCGTCTCCGGCCGATCGGTCGGGACGAGGTTCCTTTGAAAAAGTCCTGTCTCTTCGGGGATAGGCGCACAGCGAGGACGCTGTGAACGACCGGTCCTATTCCGACCGGTTGTTCCGCTCTCGTGGTGTTCCACCGGATTACCGGTAAACATTCACGGAGAGTTTGATCCTGGCTCAGGACGAACGCTGGCGGCGTGCTTAACACATGCAAGTCGAACGATGAAGCCCTTCGGGGTGGATTAGTGGCGAACGGGTGAGTAACACGTGGGCAATCTGCCCTTCACTCTGGGACAAGCCCTGGAAACGGGGTCTAATACCGGATAACACTCCTGCCCGCATGGGTGGGGGTTAAAAGCTCCGGCGGTGAAGGATGAGCCCGCGGCCTATCAG
>NZ_JBHYXD010000032.1:0-33925 GCF_042751995.1 Streptomyces sp. NPDC059371
TGCCGGTACATCGATGCCCGTCGCCACCGACGCCCACCCCTCACCCAACGGCGACGGGCTGATGCACCGGCACGGCCCCGACCCACCCACCGACCGGAACCGCGGTAGGCCAGACCCCCCGCCGGGTACCCATCAGAAGCCCACCCCTGCACAACGGTTCCTGACACGGCGTCAGTTGCGTAATCTGACAGTGCGTCAGTTAACAATTGGCTGTCACACAGGAGCGGGCGGACCGATGCTTGGATCAACCCACGGCACCCTCACCACCGACTCCCGCCGGGCCAGGGTCATCGCCTGCGGCGAGCAGCCCTCCCCGGTCGTGCACGGACGCCCGGCCGAAGTCGACGACCTGGACGTCAGCGGTCGCCCGCTGTACGCCACCGTCCCCGACCTGGACCGCTTCTTCCGTCCCGAGTGCGTGGCCGTCATCGGCGCCTCGGACGCCGAGGGACGGCCGAACGCCGGGATCACCCGCCAGCTCATGGCCTGGGCCGAACGGGTCGGCGCCCGCCTCCACCCGGTGCACCCCACCCGCCGTACCGTCTTCGGCCTCCCCTGCCTCCCTTCCGTATCGGACGTACCGGAGCAGGTGGACCTGGCGGTGCTCCTCGTCGCCGACCCCCTCCCGGTGATCGGGGAACTCACCGAGGCCAAGGTGAGGTTCGCGGTCGCGTTCGCGTCCGGATTCGCCGAGACGGGAGCCGAGGGCGCCGCCGCACAGACCCGCCTCGCCGCCGCCGTGCACGGCTCCGGCCTGCGGCTGCTCGGCCCCAACACCAACCTGAACGCGTTCGAGCACTTCCGCGACGACCTCGACGGCCCCGCGGTCGCCCTCATCACCCAGTCCGGCCACCAGGGCCGGCCGGTGTTCGCGATGCAGCAACTGGGCGTCCGCCTGTCCCACTGGGCGCCCACGGGCAACGAGGCCGACCTGGAGACGGCGGACTTCATCTCCTACTTCTCCGAGCGCCCCGAGGTCGGCGCCATCGCCTGCTACGTCGAGGGACTCAAGGACGGCCGCTCGTTCCTGCTCGCCGCCGACCGCGCCGCCCGGCGCAAGGTGCCCGTCGTCGCGGTGAAGGTCGGCCGCACCGAGACCGGCGCCCGCACCGCCGCCTCACACACCGGCAAGCTGACCGGCGCCGACGCGGTGGTGGACGCGGCGATGCGCCAGTACGGCGTAATTCGCGTGGACGGACTCGACGAACTCCAGGACACCGCAGCCCTGCTGGCGCGGGCCCGCGCACCCCGGGCCGACGGGGTCGTCGTCTATTCGATCTCGGGCGGCACGGGCGCGCACTTCGCGGACCTGGCGAGCGAGGCGGGCCTCGACCTGCCGGTCCTCTCGGAGGCCAAACAGGCCGAGCTGCACACCTGGATACCGGACTACCTGAACGTCGCGAACCCGGTCGACAACGGCGGGCACCCGGTCGGCGACTGGCGCGGCCGGAAGATCATCGACGCGATCCTCGCCGACCCTGCCGTCGGTGTACTGATCTGCCCGATCACCGGGCCCTTCCCGCCGATGAGCGACAAGCTGGCGCAGGACCTGGTGGACGCGGCGGAACAGACGGACAAGCTGGTGTGCGCGGTGTGGGGGTCGCCGGTCGGCACGGAGGCGGCGTACCGGGAGACGCTGCTCGGCTCGTCCCGGGTCGCCACGTTCCGTACGTTCGCCAACTGCATCACCGCCGTCCGCGCCCACCTCGACCACGCCCGGTTCACCGCCGCCTACCGCTCCCCCTTCGACGAGGCCCCGCGCACCCCGTCGCCCTCCTTCCGCAAGGCGCAGGCCCTGATGCGCCCGGGCCAGCAACTGAGCGAGCACGGCGCCAAGCAGTTGCTGCGGGCGTACGGGATCCGCGTGCCGCGGGAACAGTTGGTGACCAGCGCGGCGGCGGCCGTACGGGCGGCGAGCCAGGTCGGCTACCCGGTGGTCATGAAGGCCTCCGGCGCGCAGATCGCCCACAAGACCGAACTCGGCCTGGTCAAGATCGGGCTGACCTCCGCCAGCCAGGTCCGCGACGCCTATCGCGAGCTGACCGACATCGCCCGCTACGAGGGCATCTCGCTCGACGGGGTCCTCGTCTGCCAGATGGTCGAGCGGGGTGTCGAGATGGTCGTCGGAGTCACCCACGACCAGCTCTTCGGACCGACCGTCACCGTCGGGCTCGGCGGGGTTCTCGTCGAGGTGCTGCGGGACTTCGCCGTGCGGGTACCGCCGTTCGGCGACGACCAGGCGCGGGCCATGCTGTCCGAACTGCGCGGGCGGGCGCTGCTCGACGGGGTGCGCGGGGGCCCGCCGGTGGATGTGGACGCGCTGGTCGAGGTCGTGATCCGGGTCCAGCGGATGGCGCTCGAACTCGGGGACGAGATCGCGGAGCTGGACATCAATCCGCTGATGGTCCTGCCCCGCGGACAGGGAGCCGTGGCCCTGGACGCACTGGTGCTGTGCCGCTGAACAGAGACCGCCCGCTCCCCGGCCCCACACCCGCACCCACACCCGCACCCGCACCCGCACCCGCCATCGACCCCGTCCCCGACCCTGTCCCCGTCCCTGTCCCCCTCCCCGCACGAAACGGAGCACGGTCATGACCGACCCCTTCACGACAGACCCCTCCACGACCGACTCCCCCCGTGCGCCCCACGAAGCTCCCGAATCCCCCGCACCAGCCCAAAAGCCCCTCGACTCATTGATACGCCACACCACTGACAACGCCGTCTCATGGATCACCCTCGACCGGCCCGAGGCGATGAACGCGCTCACCCGGGACCAGCGTGAGCGCGTGATCGAGCTGCTCACGGCGGCGTCCGCCGACCCCGACGTACGGGCCGTGGTCATCACCGCCACCGGCCGCGGCTTCTGCGCCGGAGCGGATCTGCGGGCCGGTCCGCCCGCCGGGGAGCGGGTGCCGGGCGACGTCGCCCGCACCATCCGGCTGGGCGCGCAGCGCCTGATCGCCGCCGTCCTCGACTGCGAGAAGCCGGTGATCGCGGCGGTCAACGGCACGGCGGCCGGGATCGGCGCGCACCTCGCCTTCGCGTGCGACCTCGTCCTCGCGGCCGAACCGGCGCGGTTCATCGAGGTGTTCGCGCGGCGCGGCCTCGTACCGGACGGCGGCGGGGCCCATCTGCTGCCCCGCCTCGTCGGCCCGCAGCGGGCCAAGGAGCTGATGTTCTTCGGGGACGCGCTGAGCGCGGCGGACGCCGAGCGGATCGGGCTCGTCAACAGGGTCGTACCGGCGGAGGAGTTGGAGAAGACGGCGCGCGCCTGGGCCGAGCGGCTCGCCGCCGGGCCCACCCGCGCGCTCGCGCTCACCAAGCAGCTCGTCAACGCCTCCCTCGACACCGACCGCGCCACCGCCTTCGCCGCGGAGGCCGCGGCGCAGGAGATCAACATGACGACGGCGGACGCCACCGAGGGGGTGGCGAGTTTCGTGGAACGCCGGGCCCCCCGCTTCAAGGGCCGCTGACAACCCGAACCCGGCGCACCCTCGGCCGGCCGGACCCGGACACGGGCCCCCGGTCCACAGCCGGCCGGACCCGGACACGGGCCCCCCGGTTCACCCCCGCCGCAATATGCGCAGATCCCCCGCGTCGGGGTCGCCGAAGAGGACGAAGAGTTCCGGGTGGTTCTCGGTGCCGCCGATGGTCCAGTAGGTGTCGTGGCCGCAGTCGCCTACGCGGACGACGACACCGTCCCGCCGCTCGGAGTCGGGCCCGTCGGCGTACGGGTCGTAGCGGCCCGCGGTGTCGAGGAACCACGTGCCGGCGCCGTCGCAGCGCGTGAACTCCTTGGTGGTCACGTCCCCGAACTCGGGCTGGGCGGGCACGGACGAGAGCTCGGCCCCGCCGCCGGCGCGCAGCCGCAGCACCGCCCCGTGATCGCCGCGCCAGACGCCGGTGAGCCGGTCGGCGCCGAGCTTCGGGGGCTCGTACTCCTGGATGAGTCCCGTGGCCAGGCCCACCGTGGCCGCCGCCACGACCAGGACACACGCCCCGAGAGCCACGAGCGCCGAGCGGAACCAGACGCGCCCGCGGTCCGGCGGGTGTCCGCCGGCCCGTTCGCGCCGCCGCGCCCCGGCGGCCGCCAGGACCGGCGGGACACCGGACACGGCGAGCAGCAGGGCCCCGGCGCCGGTGGGGCCGAGGCCGAGGAGGAGGACCGCGAGCGCGGTCCAGAAGGTGCCGAGCAGCAGGACGAAGCCCAGGTGCCAGGCGCCCTCGGGGCCGGGTGCGCGGCGGCGCGCCAGACGGGCGAGCGTGGCCGCCGGCATCGTGAACGTCACCGCGTGCACCAGGCCAAGAGCCGCGAGCAGGGGCGGCCCGAAGACCAGCACGCACAGCAGTCCGACGGCGGCGAGCCCGCCGCCGAGGCCCGCACCGTGGTCGTCGTCGTCGAACGTGCCGACCCACCCAACGACGAGCGCGACCGCGAACTGCGCCGCGCAGACCGCGGCGGCGAGATTCACCTCCGCGCCGGTCCATGCCGACCGGGGGCGTGTGAGCCTCCCGGAGTTCGCCGACCTCATGAGGCGAAAGATACGCGGGCGAAACACGGTGCGCCGCGAGGGGGTTGCCTCCGTCCACCCCGGCCCGCCTCGCCGGGGAAACCGTCCCGGCCCGCCGTACGGGCCCGCCGTACCGCCGTGCCGCGGGCCTCGCGAACCCCTTCCTATCTGACAGTCCGTCAGCTTCAATGGTGGATGTGATGGGACACGCAGGGATGGCGGCCGCCGCCGTCCGTTACCTCAGGTCGGCCGGGGCCCCCACCGTCGCGGGGCCCGTCGAGGCGTTGCCGCGCCCGGATCTGCGCGCGGTCCGCGAGGGCGAACGGGCGCCGGTCGATCCGGCCCGCTTCCGTCATGTGCTGGGCCACTTCGCGACCGGCGTGACCGTCGTGACGGCGCCTGCCGCGGACGCCGGTGATCCGGCGGGCCCGGCCGGCTTCGCCTGCCAGTCGTTCGCCTCGCTCTCCCTGGACCCTCCGCTGATCTGCTTCATGGTCGCGCGTACGTCCACGACGTGGCCGCGCATAGCCCGCGCCGGCGTCTTCTGCGTCAACGTACTCGGCGCGCACCAGGGCGACTTGTGCCGCGGCTTCGCGGTGAGCGGTGCGGACAAGTTCGCCGGGGTCGTCCACGACGCCGCTCCGGTGTCCAGCTCTCCCCGCCTCGCGGGCGCCGCGGCCTGGATTGACTGCACGGTCCACGCGGTGCACACGGGCGGGGACCACCTCATCGTGGTGGGCCGGGTGGACGCCCTGGGCACGAGCGGCGACGCCGGCGAGGACGTGCCGCCGCTGCTCTTCCACAAGGGCCGCTTCCTCACCTGAGGCTCCTCACCCGAGGCCCATCACCCGACGCCCGTCACGCAGCGGCCGTCACGCAGCAGCCGGTCCCACCACCGGCACCGCCGATGCCGCCGAGGCCCCCGGGACCGCCGGACGGCGGCGGCGGATGACCAGGGCCATCAGCGCGGCCGCGGCGCACAGCGCGCCCGAGGCGTACCAGACCACGTCGTACGAGCCGAAGCGGTCGCGGGCGACACCGCCGAGGAGGGCGACGAGCGCGGCACCGACCTGGTGGGAGGCGAGCACCCAGCCGAAGACGATGGCGCTGTCCTCGCCGTACTGCTCACGGCACAGGGCCAGGGTGGGCGGCACGGTGGCGACCCAGTCGAGGCCGTAGAAGACGATGAAGAAGATCATCGGCGGGTGCACGGCCGGGGCGAGCAGCATGGGGAGGAACAGCAGCGAGATACCGCGCAGGGCGTAGTACACCGCCAGCAGGCGGCGCGGTTCGAAGCGGTCGGTGAACCAGCCCGAGGCGATCGTGCCGATCACGTCGAAGACGCCGATGACCGCGAGGAGCGAGGCGGCCGCGGTGATGGGCATGCCGTGGTCGTGGGCGGCGGGCACGAAGTGCGTCTGGACCAGGCCGTTCGTCGAGGCGCCACAGATCGCGAACGTCCCGGCCAGCAGCCAGAACGGGCCGGTGCGGACGGCGGAGAACAGAACGGTCACCGCGCGCCGGGCGGCACCGCGCACCGGCTCGGGCTTGGGCACGAACTCCGTCGCCCCGTACGGCATCTGGCCCACGTCGGCCGGGTGGTCGCGCAGCAGCAGCCAGACGAAGGGGACGACCGCGAGGGCGGCGAGGGACACGGTCACCGCGGCCGGGCGCCAGTCGTGCTCCGTGACGATCCAGGACAGCAGAGGCAGGAAGATGAGCTGGCCCGAGGCCGAGGCCGCCGTCAGGATGCCGGTGACCAGGCCCTTGCGTCCGGTGAACCAGCGGTTGGTGACCGTGGCCGCGAAGGCGAGTGCCATGGAACCGGACCCCAGGCCCACCAGCAGGCCCCAGCACAGGAGCAGTTGCCAGGCCGCCGTCATCCACACCGTCAGCCCCGAGCCGACCGCGATCACGGTGAGGGCGACGGCCACCACGCGCCGGATGCCGAAGCGGTCCATGAGCGCCGCCGCGAACGGCGCCGTCAGTCCGTACAGCGCGAGGTTGATCGACACGGCCGCGCCGATCGTGCCGCGCGACCAGTGGAACTCCTCGTGCAGCGGGTCGATCAGCAGTCCGGGAAGCGACCGGAAGGCGGCCGCGCCGATGATCGTCACGAAGGTGACGGCGGCGACGAACCAGGCGCGGTGGATACGGCGGGAGGGGGCGGGGCGGACGGGCCGGGAGTCCTCCGGGGCCTGCGCGGCTTCGGTTGTCTGGGTCACGCCATAGAGCTTCGGGGAACGGGCGCCGGTCAACCACTGGCCCGAGAGACAGCATTCGCTAGGATCGGGCCATGGCCCTTCCGGATACGTTGCCTTCGCACCGCGTCGTCGTCCTCGCCCTCGACGGCCTGCTGCCCTTCGAGCTGGGCATTCCGCAGCGCATCTTCGGCAAGGCGCGGGACGCGGACGGGCGCCCGCTGTACGAGGTGGTCACCTGCTCGGTCCGGCCGCCGGGCCCGGTCGAGACGGACGCGGACTTCTCGGTCCTCGTCGGCAACGGGCCCGAGGCGCTGGCCGGCGCCGACACCGTCGTCGTCCCGGCCTCGTACGAGCTCGGACCCGTGCACCGGGAGGGCATCCTGACCCCGGAGCTGGCCGCCGCCCTCGCGCACATCCGCCCCGGGACCCGTCTCGTCTCCATCTGCACCGGCAGCTACGTCCTCGCCGCCGCCGGGTATCTCGACGGCCGCCCCGCCACCACGCACTGGATGCACGCCGAGCACTTCCAGCGGCTCTTCCCGCGGATCGTCGTCGACGCGGACGTGCTCTTCGTCGACGACGGAGACGTCCTCACCTCCGCCGGGGTCGCGGCCGGGATCGACCTGTGCCTGCATCTCGTACGCCGCGACCACGGCGCCGCCGTCGCCAACGAGGTGGCCCGCCGGACCGTCGTACCGCCGCACCGCGACGGCGGCCAGGCGCAGTACATCCGGCGCCCGGTCCCGGAGGCGCGCTCGGCCGGCACGACGGCCGCCCGCGCCTGGGCGCTCGGCCGCCTCCACGAGCCGATCCAGCTTCGTGACATGGCCGAGCAGGAGTCCATGTCCGTGCGCACCTTCACCCGGCGCTTCCGCGAGGAGGTCGGCGTCAGCCCCGGCCAGTGGCTCACCCGGCAGCGCGTGGAGCACGCCCGCCATCTCCTGGAGTCCAGCGACCTGTCCATCGACCACGTGGCCCGCGACGCCGGCTTCGGCACGGCCCAGTCGATGCGCCAGCACCTCCAGGCGACCCTCGGCGTCACCCCGACCACCTACCGGCGCACCTTCAGATCCGGCACCGGCGCCGACCGATGACCTCCGGCCGGTCGACGCGAAGCCTGCCCGGCCTCCCCTCCCGTCCCGTCCGGCAGGCAGGCAGACACGACGGTGCCTGTCGGACAGTTCCCGTCCGCCCGGACCTAGAACGTCAGCACCGCCCTCGCCACCTTCCCCGCGTGCGCGTCCTCGGCCGCCCGCTCGAAGTCCTCGACCGGATACGTCGCCGTCACCAACTCGTCGAGGAGCAAGCGGCCTTCGCGGTAGAGCTCGGCGTACAGGGCGATGTCCCGCTGGGGCCGGGACGAGCCGTAGCGGCAGCCGAGGATGGACTTGTCGAGGTACATCGAGGAGACCAGGAAGGACGCCTCGGCCGTCGCCGGGGGGACGCCGAGCAGGATGGCCTGGCCGTGCCGGTCGAGCGCGTCGACGGCCTGGCGGATGAGTTCGACGCGGCCGACGCACTCGAAGGCGTGCTGGGCACCGGTGGGCAGGATGTCCTTCACCCCGTCCACCGACGTCAGGAAGTGCGTCGCGCCGAACTGCCGGGCCACGGACTCCTTGGCCGGATTGGAGTCGACGGCGACGATCCGCAGCGCGCCCGCGAGCCGGGCGCCCTGGATGACGTTGAGACCGATGCCGCCCGTGCCGATGACCAGGACGGTGTCGCCGCGGTCGACCCGGGCCCGGTTCAGGACCGCTCCGACACCCGTCAGCACCCCGCAGCCGATCAGCGCGGCCGAGGGCAGCGGGATGTCCTTCGGGATGCGGACCGCCTGCACCGCCTTCACCACCGTGCGTTCCGCGAAGGCGGAGTTGGCGGCGAACTGGTGGAGCGGCTCGCCCCCGCGCGCGAACGGCCGCTGCGGCATGCCGATCGCCTTGCGGCACATCGTGGGCCGTCCCCGGTCGCACTCGGCGCAGGTCCCGCAGTTGGCGAGGGTGGACAGTGCCACATGGTCGCCGGGCCCGACATGGGTGACGCCCACGCCCACGGACTCCACGACGCCCGCGCCCTCATGGCCGAGCACCACAGGGACGGGGAAGGGGATGGTCCCGTCCACCACGGAGAGATCGCTGTGACAGAGCCCCGCCGCGGAGATCGCCACCCGCACCTCTCCGGGTCCTGGATCCCGTACCTCCAGGTCGTCCACGACCCGGGTCCTTCTCCCGTCGAAGATCACGCCTCGCATCGCGCCGGCTCCCCTCTTCCCGGGCCGCCCCGGGCTGTTCCTGGGCTGTTCCTGGGCTGTTGGTTGGTTCCGGGGCCGGTCAGGGCCGGCCCCGGGGCTCCTTCGGCAGGCCGAGCGCGCGCTCGGCGATGATCGTGCGCTGGATCTCGTCCGAGCCGCCGTAGATCGTGTCGGCCCGGCTGAAGAGGAACAGGTGCTGGGAGGCGTCCAGTTCGTAGGGCAGCGCGGCCGACCAGTCCCGCGGACCCACCGCCGCCGCGGCCCCCCGCACCTGGACCGCCACCTCACCGAGCCGCCGGTGCCAGCCGCCCCACAGCAGCTTCGCCGCACTCGGCGCGCCCGGCCCCCCGGCACTCCCCGGACCGCCCAGGGTGCGCAGGGCGTTCCACCGCATCGTGCGCAGCTCGGCCCAGAGCCGCACGAGCCGGTCGCGTACGACGGGATCCCGGGCCGCTCCCGTGGCGACGGCCGCGCGCAGCACCCGCCCCAGCTCCTCGGCGAAGCCGATCTGCTGGGCGAGCGTGGAGACCCCGCGCTCGAAGCCGAGCAGGCTCATGGCGACCTTCCAGCCCTCGCCCTCGCCGCCGACCACGTGCCCGGCCCGCGCCACCGCCCCGTCGAAGAACACCTCGTTGAAGTCGCTCGTGCCTGTGAGCTGGCGGATCGGACGGACCTCGACCCGGCCGGGCTGGTCCATGGGGACGAGGAGGAAGGACAGCCCGCGGTGGCGGGTGGACCCCGGTTCGGTGCGGGCGAGCACGAAGCACCAGTCGGCCTCGTGGGCGAGCGAGGTCCAGATCTTCTGCCCCGTGACCCGGTACACCCCCGGGGAACCGGCGCCCGTGTCACGTACGGCGGTCGTACGGACGCCGGCCAGGTCCGAACCGGCGCCGGGCTCGCTGTACCCCTGGCACCACAGCTCCCGGCCCTCGGCGACCGGCGGCAGGAAGCGGCGCTTCTGTTCCGGTGTCCCGTGCGCGACGAGCGTCGGCGCCAGCAGGTTCTCGCCGATGTGCCCGGAGCGGGCGGGCGCCCCGGAGCGGGCGTACTCCTCGGCCCACACGACCTGCCGGGTCAGGTCCGCGCGCCGGTTGCCGTACCCGTCCTCCGCCCAGCCGAGGCCGATCCAGCCGGCCTTCCCGAGTTCCCGCTCCCAGTCGCGGCGCCCGGGGGTGCCGGCCAGGTGCTCCTCCAGCCAGGCCCGCGCCTCGCGCCGGAAGGCCTCGTCCTCGGGACCGAATGCGAAATCCACGCGCTCTCCTCCCCACCGGACCCGGGGCACCCGGACCGGGAACGGTCACGCGTTGGGGCGCGCCTTGTCCGCGGCCGCCCTCGCCATCGCCTCGAGTTGCTCCAGCAGCGGCATCGGGTCGACGCCGACGGTCCCGGGCAGGAAGTCGGCGATCTTCTCCGGGGTCCAGGCGCCCTCGGCGTATCCGGCGCGCAGTTCGCGCGGCTGGGCCCATACGGCGATCTTGGGTCCGGCGATCGTGTAGACCTGCCCGGTGATGCGTTCCTCGCGGGCCCGGTCCGACAGCAGGTAGACGACGAGCGCGGCCACGTCCTCCGGTTCGCCGATCTCCTTCAGCTCCATCGGTACGTTCGCCGACATGCGTGTACGGGCGACGGGCGCGACGGCGTTCGCGGTGACCCCGTACTTGTGCAGGCCGAGGGCCGCGCTGCGCACCAGCGAGATGATCCCGCCCTTCGCCGCGCTGTAGTTGGCCTGCGCCACCGACCCCTGGTGGTTGCCGCTGGTGAAGCCGATCAGGGTGCCGGAGCCCTGTTTGCGCATCACCGCCGAGGCGGCGCGGAAGAGCGTGAACGTGCCCTTGAGATGGGTGGCGACGACCGGGTCCCACTCCTGCTCGGACATGTTGAAGAGCATCCGCTCGCGCAGGATGCCGGCCACGCACACCACTCCGTCGATCCGCCCGTACGAGGCGAGCGCGGTGTCGACGACGCGCTGCCCGCCCGCCATCGTCGAGATGTCGTCGGCGACCGCGACCGCCTCCCCGCCGGCCGCCTCGATCTCCTTGACGACGGTCTCGGCGACCGAACTCGTGGGCTCGCCGCCCTCGACGGACACGCCGTAGTCGTTGACGACGACGCGCGCGCCTTCGGCGGCGGCGGCGAGGGCGACCGCCCGGCCTATCCCCCGGCCCGCGCCCGTGACGGCGACGGCCTTGCCCGCAAGGAAGTTCCCCATGCCCGGCCCCTTCCCGCAGTTTCTGACGGTCCGTTAGATTCAACTCGGATTCTACGACCCGTCAGATACCTGGAGACAAGCCCCCGGGGAGGACTCATGTCGCAGCCGGCGCTCCATCCGGAGTTCCACGAGATCGCCAAGCGCGTCAACAACTGGGGGCGCTGGGGCGCCGACGACGAGATCGGGACGCTGAACCTCGTCACCGACGAGGTCGTACGGGAGGCCGCGGCGACCGTACGGACGGGGCTCCGCGTGCCCCTCGCCCTGCCGCTCCAACAGGACGGCGTGCAGACCGGGATGATCCCGGGGCGGGTCAATCCGCTGCACGCGATGGTGCAGATCAACCAGGAGATCTTCGGCCCCGGCACGGTGGCGTGCAGCGACGACACCGTGACCATGGGCCTCCAGGCGGCCACCCACTGGGACGCGCTGCCGCACGTCTCGCACTCCGGCAGGCTCTACAACGGACGCCCCGCCTCCACCGTCACCCCGCACAGCGGCGCCGAGTTCAGCGGGATCGACAAGCCGCGGCACATCGTCTCGCGGGGCGTCCTGCTCGACGTGGCGCGGGCGCGCGGCGAACACCGGCTGGCCGGCGGGCACGCCGTCACCCCCGAAGACCTGGAGGCGGCGGAGGAGTTGGCGGGCACGCGGGTGAGGGCGGGCGACATCGTGCTCGTACGGACCGGGCAGATCCAGGTGTATCTGGCGGGCGACAAGCACGGGTACGGGTATCCGTCGCCGGGCCTGTCGGTGCGCACCCCCGAGTGGTTCCACGCGCGCGACGTCGCGGCGGTCGCCAACGACACCCTGACCTTCGAGATCTTCCCGCCCGAGATCGAGGACCTGTGGCTGCCCGTGCACGCGCTCGACCTGGTCGAGATGGGGATGCTGCAGGGACAGAACTGGAACCTCGAAAAGTTGTCCACAGCCTGTGGACAAGAAAACCGGTACGCCTTCCTGCTGTCGGCGATGCCGGAGCCGTTCGTCGGCGGCACCGGCACACCGGTGGCACCCGTGGCGATCCTCTGACATCCGGTCCGCACGAGACGCCCGCACGAGTCCGGTCCAGGGCCTGCCGTACGGGGGTCGGCTGGCGGCGCGCTTCCCCCACTCCCGACTGCGCCCGGCCGAAGGTCCCCACCTCACCCCGGGCACGGCACCGCGCGCCGCCATCCGCCTCCGGCGTACCCGCCCCGCCTCCCCTGACCGTGGGGGAGCCGACGCCGAATCACGACCCACACTCGCCGAGGGCCCCCGTCACCGGAACCCTCGCCGTCCCCTCGCGGCGAATCGCTGAACACAAGCGTGATCAAACGGACACGCCACGTCAACACTCGATCGGGGATTTACGGTGTTTCATCCTATTTGAAACAGCGCGTACGGAAGCACGACCCGGCGCATTCGGCCACGACCGCGGCCGTGTACAGCGGTTTCGTGCATACATGCACGAAACGCGAGGCGCGTGCGAGAAGGACGGACCGTCGCGCCGACCCCGGCCGCCGCCCCGCACGGCAACAGCGGGGAAGGGGGCCTGACGGACCGGAACGGACCGGACGGACCGGAACGGGCGGACCGGCTCTAGACCGCCTCGTACGCGAAGCCGCCGTAGGCGCCGTAAGGGGAGTCCTGCGCGGCGTCCGAGGCGCAGCGGTCCAGCTCGCACCAGATGCGCTTGCCGGCACCCTCGGGATTCCAGCCCCAGCGGTCCGCGAGGCCGTCGACCAGTTCCAGGCCGCGGCCGTTGGTCTCGTCACCGTCCGCGTGCCGGGGCATCGGCGGCCGGGCGCTGGAGTCGGCCACCTCGAGACGCACGGTGGCGGCTCCGGCACCTCCCGGCAGACACAGGCGCAGCACGGCCGGACACCCGGTGTGCACCACGGCGTTGGTGACAAGTTCCGAGACGAGCAGGATCAGCGTCTCGGCCAGTGGTTCATCGGCGTCTATCCCGGACCCGGCGAGCCTCGAACGGGCCCACCGCCGGGCTCGCCCCACCTCTGCGGGGTCGGGCCGGATCTCCAACTGCACTTGAAGCACCTGCACCGCTCACACCATCCGAACCGGCGGACACATCGCCTCGCGCCTCACAAGGGCCACGATCGTAGCCATTTTCTGCATGGCCAGAACAAGGATCACGGAACGTGATTCCCTTGCGAGACAGCATGGTTGACGTACAGTCACCCCAACAAGCGCTTCGGGCATATTCCAGCGCGAAGGAGTACGCGTGCGGCATACTGTGCGACGCTCGCCACGGGGAGTCGAACAGGCAGGTACGGGGGTCCGCACTGCCTCGCGAGCGGCGCGCATCGCCGGGTTCGGCGCGGCCTCGGGGGCAACACCGGGATGGCTCAACCTCAGAACCACTCGCATCCCACACAAGGTACCGGAGCCCGGCGCCGACTCCAGGCCGTGACAAGTCACGCCTAGGACACAACCAGGTCTCAACACTCCGTGATCCCGGTTTGCCACGATCCGCGACATCCGCCCCCGTTCATCCCGCGACACCCCAGGACAGCGGCCTTCTACGCCTCGGCGACCACCAGATCGTCCGCCAGCTCCTCCTCACTTTGCGTAGCGCCACCGGCACGATGTGTCCGCACCCACGCCCTCTTCAGGTGCAGATGGACGTCGGACTCCCAGGTGAAGCCCATGCCGCCGTGCACCTGGAGACAGTCGCGGGCGCCGCGCACGGCGGCCTCGTCGGCGAGCACACGGGCCGCCGCGACATCCGCCGGGTCGGCGGTGACCGAGGCGGCGTAGACGGCCGCGCGGGCCACCTCGACCCGCGCGAGCATGCCCGCGCACAGGTGCTGCACCGCCTGGAAGGCGCCGATGGGCTGCCCGAACTGCTCGCGCGTCCGGGCGTGTTGCACGGCGGCCTCGCAGGTTCGGGCGGCGCTGCCCAGCTGTTCGGCGGCGGTGAGGAGCGAGACGAGGAGCCGGTCCGGCGCCGGGGCCGTCCCGGGTGCGCCGCGCCCGGCCGGCCGGCCGTCGGTCACGGGCAGCCGGTGCAGGGGCGTCAGCGGGTCCACCGAGTCCAGCGGCTCGGCCCCGGCCGCGTCACCCCGCACGACGTCGGCCTCGTCCAGCCATTCCACGAGCCCCCGGTCGGCGGACGTCACGACCACGGCCCCGGCGGCCGCTCCGGGCACGGTGCCCGCGGCGAGATGGGTGGCGATCAGCGGTCCCGGCAGCAGGAGCCGTCCCGCCTCCTCGAAGGCCAGCACGGCCTCCGGAAGGCCCTGCCCGACACCGCCCTCGGCCTCGGGAAGGCGCAGCGCGAAGAACCCCGCGGCGCCCAGCTCGCGCCACAGCTCCCGGTCGAGCACCCGGACGCCCCCAGGGCGCCTCCCACGCACCCCATCGATCCCGTCGATCCCGTCTATCCCTGCTGTCCCGCCCGTCCCTGCTGTCCTGCCCGTCGCCGCTGTCCCGTCTGTCCTGCCGGCCTTCTCTGCCCCGCCTGTCGCACCCTTCCCGTCCGCACGGTCGACGGCCGCGCGCAGCGCCTCCCGGCCGAACCGGCCTTCGAGCAGTTCGCGTATGCCCCGCCGCAGGGCCCGTTGATCATCCGTCAGCCGGAAGTCCACCGGTCGAACTCACCTCCCCCTGGGAAGGCCGAGGATGCGCTCGGCCACGATGTTCCGCTGGATCTGCGAGGTACCGGCCGCGATCGTGTACGACAGGGACGAGAGCCGGTCCAGCGTCCAGTCCCGTCCCAGGTCCAGTGCCTCGGGGCCGAGAACCTCCGCGGCGGCGTCGAACAGCTCCTGACGGGCGTGCGAATAGCTCAGCTTGAAGACCGAACCGCCGACGCCGGGACCGCCCCCGGTGCTCTGCGCCTCGCTGACGTTCCACTGGGTGAGCCGCCACAGCGCGCGGAACTCGGCGTTCAGCCTGCCGAGACGGCGGCGCAGGACGGCGTCGTCCCAGCGGCCGTTCTTGCGCGCCTCCCGCGCCACCTCGGACAGGACGCGGCGGCAGGCGACCACCTCGCCGACGAACGCGGTGCCGCGCTCGTAGGAGAGCGTCACCATGGTCACGCGCCAGCCGTCGTTCTCGGCGCCGACCCGGTTGGCGACCGGGACGCGCACCTCGTCGAGGAAGACCTCCGCGAACTCGGTGGAGCCCGCGAGCGTCCGCAGCGGGCGGACGGTGATGCCGGGCGCGTCCATCGGCATCGCGAGCCAGGTGATGCCCCGGTGTTTGCGCGCGGCGGGGTCCGTCCGCACCAGCAGTTCGCACCAGTCGGCCACCTCGGCGTGGGAGGTCCAGATCTTGGACCCGCTGACCACGTAGTCGTCGCCGTCGCGCCACGCGCGCGTGCGCAGCGACGCGAGGTCGGAGCCGGCGTCCGGTTCGCTGAAGCCCTGGCACCAGACCTCGTCGCCGCGCAGCACGGGCGGCAGCCAGCGCGCCCGCTGCTCCGCGCTCCCCTCGGAGGCGATGGTCGGTCCGGCGTGCAGCAGCCCGACGAAGTTGGCCCCCACATAGGGGGCGCCCGCCTTCTCGGTCTCCTCCAGGTAGATGAGGTGCTGCGTCGGTGTGGCGCCCCGGCCGCCCGCGTCGACGGGCCAGTGCAGGCCCGCGTACCCGGCGTCGTACAGCATGCGCTGCCAGCCGAGGTCGTACGCCCGTCTGGCGGGCCAGTCGCGGGGGGACGGTTTCGGTGGCAGCGCCGGAAGGACCGAGGCGAGCCAGGTCCGCAGGCGCGCGCGGAACTCCTCCTCCTCGGGGGTGTACGTCAGGTCCACTACAGGTCCAGGTCCAGCATGCGGATGGCGTTGCCCCGCATGAGCTTGTGGACGGTCTCGTCGTCGAGACCCTTCACATGGTCGAGGGCGACCTCCTTGGTGTGCGGGAAGGTCGAGTCGACGTGCGGATAGTCGGTCTCGAAGGTGGCGTTGTCGCGGCCCACCACGTCGAGGGACGCCACTCCGTGCTTGTCGCGGAAGAAGCAGCAGAAGATCTGGCGGTAGTAGTACGTCGACGGGGGCTCCGGGATCAGGTCCCTGACCCCGCCCCAGGCGCGGTGCTCCGACCAGACGTCGTCCGCGCGTTCCAGGGCGTACGGGATCCAGCCCATCTGGCCCTCGGAGTAGGCGAGTTTGAGGCTTGGGAATTTCACCAGGACGCCGCTGAACAGGAAGTCCATCATGGAGGCCATCGCGTTGTTGAAGGACAGCGAGGCCTGGACGGCGGGGGGTGCGTCGGGGGACGCGGCCGGCATCTGGGAGGACGAGCCGATGTGCATGTTCACGACCGTCCCGGTCTCCTGGCAGACCGCGAAGAACGGGTCCCAGTGACCGGAGTGGATGGAGGGCAGCCCCAGATAGGTGGGGATCTCCGAGAAGGTGACGGCCTTCACGCCCCGGGCCGCGTTGCGGCGGATCTCGGCGACCGCGAGGTCGATGTCCCACAGGGGGATGAGGCACAGCGGGATCAGCCGGCCGCCGCTGTCGCCGCACCATTCCTCGACCATCCAGTCGTTGTACGCCCGCACACAGGCCAGGGCGACCTCCTTGTCGTGGGCCTCGGCGAAGGTCTGGCCGCAGAAGCGCGGGAAGGTGGGGAAGCAGAGGCTGGCCTCGACATGGTTGAGATCCATGTCCTTGAGCCGCTCGACGGGGTCCCAGCAGCCGCGCCGCATCTCCGCGCGGGTGATGCCCTCCAGCGTCATCTCGTCGCGGTCGAAGCCGACGGCGGCGATGTTGCGTTTGTACGGGAACTTGAGGTCCTCGTAGATCCACCAGTCGGTCGGCGGGCCGTCCGGGTCCATGGTGATCTGGTACTTGCCTCCGACGTAGGCGAGTTCGCCGATGCCGGCGGTGAGCGGCCTCGGTCCCCGGTCGTGGTACTTCCGCGGCAGCCAGGTCTCGAAGAGGTGTGCGGGCTCGATCACATGGTCGTCGACGCTGATGATGCGGGGCAGTTCGGTCATGGTCCCCTCCGCCTGGCGTACGTTTCTGATGGCCCGTCAGATTCAATTCCACAAGCAGGCTAGCCCCGCGCCTATGGACCGACAAGGCGCCGAGCCCTACGCTCTGCCACGATCTGACTGTCCGTCAGCTATCGGTCGAGGAGAACGACCACAGGGGGGCCGAAGTGAACGACACCGCACACACCCTGAGTTCAGCGCGCACGCTGTGGGAACTGGTCGACCGCCGGGCCGGCCTCACCCCCGACCGGCCCGTCCTGCTCCAGGGCGACCGCTCCCTGAGCTTCGGCGAGCTGCGCGACCGTGCCGAACGGGTGGCGGCCGGCCTCCACGACAAGGGCGTACGGCCGGGCACGGTGGTCGCCTGGCAGTTGCCCACCCGGATCGAGACCGCCCTGCTGTCCTTCGCGCTGGCCCGTCTCGGCGCCGTGCAGTCGCCGGTCATCCCCTTCTACCGCGACCGCGAGGTCGGCTTCGCGCTGCGGGAGTCGAAGGCCGAGTACGTCGCCGTCCCGGGCGAGTGGCGCGGCTTCGACCACACCGCGATGGCCCACCGGCTCGACGCGAAGAACGTCTTCGAGGCGTACGACACGCTTCCCGACGGCGATCCCGCCGTCCTCCCGCCACCGCCCGCCGACGGAACCTCCGTCCGCTGGATCTACTGGACCTCGGGCACCACCTCCGACCCCAAGGGCGTGCTGCACACCGACCGTTCACTGATCGCGGGCGGCTCCTGCCTCGCCCACGCGCTGCGGCTGTCCGAGGGCGACGTCGGCTCGATGGCCTTCCCGTACGCGCACATCGCCGGTCCCGACTACACGGTGATGCTGCTGCTGTACGGTTTCCCGGCCGTGATGTTCGAGCACTTCGCGCTGCCCGCCGCCCTGGAGGAGTACCGCAGGCACGGCGTGACGGTGGCGGGCGGGTCGACCGCGTTCTACTCGATGTTCCTGGCCGAACAGCGCAAGCGGCCCGGGGAGCCGGTCATTCCCACGCTGCGGCTGCTCGCGGGCGGCGGGGCTCCGAAGCCGCCCGAGGTCTATCACTCGGTCGTCCGGGAGATGGGCGTGCAGCTCACCCACGGGTACGGGATGACCGAGGTCCCGATGATCACGATGGGCGCGCCGGACGACACGGCCGAGAACCTGGCCACCACGGAGGGCAGGCCCCCCGGGGGCATGGAGATACGGATCGTGGACGCGGCGGGGGCCGACCGGCCGTGCGGGGCCGACGGTGACGTGCGGCTGAGGGGGGAGGCCGTGTGCCGGGGATATCTGGACCCGGCGCAGACCGCGGAGGCGTTCGACGGGGACGGGTTCCTGATCACCGGGGACGTGGGGCATCTGACCGGGAGCGGTCACCTCGTCCTGACCGGCCGGGTGAAGGACATCATCATCCGCAAGGGCGAGAACATCTCCGCGAAGGAGATCGAGGATCTGCTGCACCGGCACCCGGCGGTCGGCGACGCCGCCGTGATCGGACTGCCCGACGCCGAGCGCGGGGAGCGCGTGTGCGCGGTGGTGGAGCAGCCGCCGGACGCGCCGGAGCTGACGCTGGCCGCGGTGACGTCGTACCTGCGCGGGGAAGGGCTGTCCGTGCACAAGCTGCCGGAGCAACTGGAGGTCGTGGACGCCCTTCCGCGCAACGAGGCGCTGCGGAAGGTGCTCAAGTACCGGCTCAGGGAGCGCTTTTCGGAGTGAGCCCGCTGCGCCGCCCCACTACGGCTGGCCCGGCCACTACGGCTGGCCCGGCCACTCCGGCCGGCCCGGCCACTGCGGCTGGCCCGGCCACTCCGGCCGGCCCGGCCACTCCGGCTGATTCGGCCACTCCGGCTGATTCGGCCACTCCGGCCGGCCCGGCCACTCCGGCCACTCCGGCTGACCCGGCCACTCCGGCTGGTCCGGCCGGTCCGGCCACTCCGGCCGGTCCGGCCACTCCGGCTACTCCGGCTGGTCCGGCACCGTGAAGTAGCGGGCGAACCCGCTCACGATCTCCGTCTCGCCGATCCGTCCGTCGGCGTCCGCGTCCAGGGCGGCGGCCACGCCGGCGGCGACGCTCTCGCCCACCCCCAGCGCCTTGAGGACGCGCGTGACCTCCCCGACCGTGGCCGCGCCGGCCCCGCCGGTGTCCGCCACGGCGAGGGCCGCGTGCAGGAAGGGACGGGCGATCTCGGCGAACCGCTCGGGGTTGTCGCGCAGCCGCTTCACGGCACCGCTCACGAACTCCTCGCGCGTGATCCGCTGGTCACCGTCACGGTCCGCTATCCCCGCCATGCCCTGCCAGAACGCCTCGGCACCGATGTAGAGGGCCTGGCCCTTGTCCGACCGGGCCGTCGTGCCGAACTCGGCGAGCACGGACTTGGCCGCGGCGCTGAAGTCCTCCCGGTCGATGTAGCCGTTGCCGTCCTGGTCGAAGCCGGCGAACCGGGCGGCGATCCTGCGCTCGTACTCGGAACTGACCATGGTGTCTTCGGACCGCCTCACTACTCAGCCGGCCTCGGCCGGACTGCGGTTCATCTGGGACGGAGCGTACGACGACCGGACCGTCCGGGGTGCCGGAAAGCGACGGTTGTACCAGGACCGCAAGAATTCCGAGACAAGGGAAAGGGGCCGGAAAGGGACCTGAAAGGGGTGGGCGGAGGGCGCGGAGGGGGCGGGAATCGGCCGTCGCCGGGGCCGTCGAACCGAGCGCTCGTGACCTGACCCTCAGGCCGACAGCGGGCGGGACTCCTCGTCCGTGGCCGCGTCGACGTCCGGGTACACGTCGAAGAGCCGGCGCACGCCTAGGGCCCCGAGGACGCGGTTCACATGGGAGCCGTCGACCGCGCCCCGCGCGGGCAGTATCAGGCGCAGACGCCCGCGGCAGGAGCGCATGAGACGGCGGGCCGCGATCAGGACGCCGACACCGCTGGAGTCGCAGAACACGACCTCGGACAGGTCCAGGACGATGCTGTGCCGGCCCGCGGCCACCACGTCGTGGACGCTCTGCCGCAGCCCTGGCGACGTCACGAGATCGAGTTCGCCCGACACCCGCAGCACGGCCCACTCGCCGTCGGTCACGTCGGTCACGTGCGTCACTTC
This sequence comes from Streptomyces sp. NPDC059371, assembly GCF_042751995.1. NCBI lineage: Bacteria > Bacillati > Actinomycetota > Actinomycetes > Kitasatosporales > Streptomycetaceae > Streptomyces > Streptomyces sp. NPDC059371. The sequence goes on from NZ_JBHYXD010000032.1 coordinate 20,191, forward strand.
GAGCGTCACCGCCACGCCTTTCGCTCGCCTCGCCCAGCAGAAACGGAAGCACTCCGTACGCTTCCTTCCAGCGCGGCTGCCCCGCCGTAGTTCCATGAAACACGGATCCCGCCAGGAAGAAACGCCTGTCTACGGTCGAAAGTGCTTCACGAGGGTTCTCTTTCGGTCGCATACGGCCAGTTACGGTCAGGTGCAGAGACGGAAGCGGCGCGCCTCTACCATTCACCGTCCGCCCAGGGGCGCACATTGACGCAAAGGGGCGTGCGCTGCCGGACGTGCCGACTACATTCAGGACAGCGGATGCGCACAGGCTGGACGTCAGCACCGCATGACTGGACAGCGACAGGGGACACGACCGGCACACAGGCCGGACGCGGGCACGGGCGCCGGGCACGACCAGGGGTGAGGGGGCCGTATGGCGACGCAGGACGCACCGCCCCGCTGGGACCGCAAGATGCAGCAGCGGCTCTCGCGGGGGGAGGCCGCCGCACTCGGCGAGCTCTACGACCGGTTCGCCTCGCTCGTGCACGGTCTCGCCCATCGCGTGCTCGGGGACGAGCGGGCCGCCGACGGGATCACCCGCGAGGTCTTCACCCACGTCTGGGAGAACCCCGACGCGTACGACCCGAAGCAGGGTCCGCTGCGCTCCTGGGTCGCCACCCTGACCCACCGTCTGGCCGTGCAGCGCCTGCGCGCGACCGAGGCCGCCGCCCTCGCCCGCGGCGGCGACGGCACCGCCGAGGAGCTGGAGCGCAAGGTGCGCAGCGCGTCCGTCGCCGCCCGCGCGGACTACATCGTCACGTCCATGCCCACCCCGCTGCGGACCGCTCTGGAACTGGCGTACTTCCAGCGCCGCGACTACCGCCAGGCGGCCGCCGACCTCGGCGTCACCGAGGACGAGGCCCGCCGCCGGCTGCGCCTCGGCCTCCAGTTGCTGTCCACCGCCCATGACGCCGGGCCGGCCGGCACACCGCCGGAACCCGGGGGTGCGCGGTGAGCGAGGAACCTGGCCGGTTCCCGTCGTCCGACGACGAGGAGGGCCGCGCGGGCGGGTACGAGGACGGTCACAGGGACGGGCACGGGACCACGGACGAGAACGAGGACGGGCACGGCGGCATGCACGAGGACGGGCACGAGGACGCCGACGGCGGTGGCGCCGGGCCGCTGCCCGGCGGGCCGCCGCGCATACCGCCGCCCCGCACCTCCGTGGAGGACACCGGGCTGCCGCTGCCCGAACCGGCGGGCACCGACCGTCCGGCGCCGCCGGTCCTCGAACACCGGGTCCTGAAGTCGCTGCTGGGGGCCTGGGCGCTGGCCGCCTGCTCGGCGGACGAGACGAGTGCCGTCGAGGACCACCTCGGGTACTGCGGCTCGTGCGCGGAGGAGGCGCTGCGGCTGCGCGAGGCGGTCGGGCTGCTGCACCCGGCGGAGAGCCTCGACCTGGACCCGACGCTGCGCACCCGCGTCCTGACGAGTTGCCTGGACCGGCGCCCGCCGCGCATCCCGGTACCCGAGTGGGCCGCTCCGTACGACGCGGAGACCGCCCGTCTCGACGCCCTGCTCCAGGACATCGGCGGCTCCGAATGGCACGCGCCCGTGCGGCTGCGCTGGTTCGAGGGCGACGGGCCCGTGAGCCGTCGTACGACCGTCGCCGGGGTCATCGCCCATCTGCTGAGCGTCGACGGGCTGGTCGCCGTCGCGCTGGGGCTGGACGACCCGGTCGGCACGGCCGGCGCGGAGCGGCCCACACCGCAGGAGCGCACCGAGGCGTACTGGCGTTCCTCGCGCGTCCCGCCCACCCGGTCCGTGCGCGGCCCCTGGCGGGAACAGAGCCACCGCATCGTGCGGAGCGTGTCGTTCGCGGAGGAGGGCGCCCCGGCCGCGGGCGGGGTCGCGGGCGGGGAGGCCTCCGGGCGGCTCACCGTGGCGTACGGCGGTTTCGAGCTGCCGCTCAGCGACTCGATGCTGGACCGGGCCTTCGAGTGCTGGGTGCACGCGGGGGACATCGCCGACGCGGTGGACTACCCGTACGAACCGCCCGCTCCCCGGCATCTGCACCGGATGATCGACCTGGCCGCGCGGATGCTGCCCGTCTCCCTCGCCGAGCGGCGCCGGGCCGGGCTGTCGGCCCGGTCGGTCCGGCATCTCGTCACGGCCGGCGCCCCGGGACGCAGTCTGCGCCTGGAGATCGAGGGCTCCGGGGGCGGTGAGTGGCTCATCCCGCTCGACTCGCCCGGCGCCGTCGGCTCCGCCGACCACGAGGTGGCCCATGTCGCGCTGGACGGGGTCGAGTTCTGCCGCCTGGCCGCGGGCCATGTCTCCCCGGAGGAGGCGGCCGCCGGACAGGACGGCGACCGCGACGTCATCAGGGACGTCCTGTCCGCGGCGGCTTCGCTGAGCCGGATGTGATCCGGCGGCTCGGCAGTCGGGCGACCCGGCAGTCGGACGGCCCAGCCGTCAGGCGAAAACGACCGTGCGGCGTCCGTTGAGCAGGATGCGGCGCTCCGCGTGCCACTTCACGGCGCGAGCGAGCGCCTGGCACTCCACGTCCCGGCCGATGGCAACGAGCTGGTCGGGGGTGACGTCGTGGCCGACCCGCTCGACCTCCTGCTCGATGATCGGGCCCTCGTCGAGGTCCGCGGTGACGTAGTGCGCCGTGGCGCCGATGAGCTTGACCCCACGGGCGTGTGCCTGGTGGTACGGCTTGGCGCCCTTGAAGCTCGGCAGGAAGGAGTGATGGATGTTGATGATGCGGCCGCTGAGCTGCTTGCACAGGTCGTCCGAGAGGACCTGCATGTAGCGGGCGAGGACGACCAGCTCGACGCCCTTCTCGCGCACCAGCTCCAGCAACTGCGCCTCGGCGTCGGCCTTCGTGTCCTTCGTCACCGCGATGTGGTGGAAGGGAACGTCGTACGACCCCACCAGCTCCGCGAAGTCGGTGTGGTTGGAGACCACGGCGGCGATGTCGACGGGCAGCGCGCCGATCCGCGCGCGGAAGAGCAGGTCGTTCAGGCAGTGGCCGAACTTGCTGACCAGGAGGACGACCCGCATCCGGTCCTCGGCCCGGTGGATCTGCCACTCCATGTGGAAGGCGTCGCCGATCGCTGTGAAACTCGCGCGCAGCTTCTCCACAGTCACCGGGGATTCGGCGGAGAAGTGGACGCGCATGAAGAACAGACCCGTGTCGTGGTCGCCGAACTGCTGGCTGTCCTCGATGTTGCAGCCCGTCATGAACAAGTAGCTCGACACGGCGTGCACGATGCCCTGCTTGTCGGGGCAGGACAGCGTCAGGACGTACTGCTCGGCGGACGGCACGGTCTCACGGACGGACGGCTCATTCATGCGGGACAGGCTTTCATACCAGGCGCCCGCGCAGGAGTGCCGTCCCGCCACGCGGACGCCGCGCCGACCGCGTCAGGACGCCGCGCCGGGCCTACGCGGACCGCGTCAGAATGCGCAGGACCTCAAGGGTGCGTGGAGGCGTGTCCGGGTCCTCTCCGTCGCTCGACGACAGCCGTACGTGCGCGGCGCGCGCGGCCTGCAGGGCGTCCGGCCAGCCCTGGTGGTCGAGATAGGCGGAGACCGGCGCGTCGGGTCCGACCTGGTGCATGATCCGCAGGACCCGCAGGACGGCACTGTCCACGAGGGCCGCCTCCTGGGAGTCCCGGAAGATCGTGCCGATGTATTTCTCGGCCGACCAGTTGTCCAGCCAGGTGTCCTCGACCAGGCGGTACACGGCGTCGGTGACGTCGCCGTATCCGTCGACGCCGGCGAGCCAGACGTCTCTCTGGAACGCGGGGTCGGAAAGCATGTGCAGCGCGGAGCGCACATTGCTGCGCCAGCGCCACCAGGGCATGTCGTTCAGTGGCATGCCGCCCATGGTGGATGAGCGACGGCCGCGGCGGGAAGAGTTCTCCGAGTCTTGCACGGTCATCGATCGTACGTTCCCTGTGAAAAACAGTTCATCGACCCCTGCAATTCACCTCTGCGTCACCCGGTGTCGACCACGAGTCACATAAATATTTTTGATGTGGCGGAATCGTGCATGCCCATGACCGGTAGGCGACGTACTCGCACCACCTCCCCCACCCCGCCCCGGCCCCGCAAGGCCAAGCTGCTGTACGCGAGCGCCTTGGTGGCGTGCGCGTCGGTCGCCGTCGGATGCGGGGTCATCCCTGGTGCCACGGGGGGCTCCGGGGATGGCCCCGTCAAGGTGATGACCTGGGCCCCCGAGAAGACCAACGCAACGAACAAGCCCGGAATGCCGGCCCTGGCGAAGGCCTACGCGCGCTGGGTCAACGCGCACGGCGGCATCAACGGCCGCCATCTTGAGGTCCTCACCTGCAACGACCACAACGACTCGGTCGCCGCAGCGCACTGCGCCGAGCGGGCCGTCGACGAGGACGTCGTCGCGGTCGTGGGCTCCTACAGCCAGCACAGCCGGGCGTTCCTCGCCCCGCTGGAGAGCGCGGGCATCCCCTACATCGGAGGCTTCGGCGTCACCGACGACGAGTTCACCAGCCCCGTCTCCTACCCCGTCAACGGCGGTCAGGGCGTCCTGCTGGCGGGCCTCGGCGAGCAGCTCGGCAAGAACTGCGGCCCTGTCTCGCTCATACGCCCCGACACCATCGCCGGTGACGAGCTGCCGGTGCTGCTCGACTCCGGCCTGAAGGCGCTGGGCCACCCGCGGGCCGCGGACCAGCGGGCGGCCGAGGACGCCACCGAGTACTCCCGGCCGACCCAGCAGGCGCTCGAGCACGCGACGTCCGACCCGAGCAGGCCGGGCTGTGTGGTCCCCGCGCTCGGCGACCGCACGAACACCTTCATGGACTCCTTCCGGCGCGACGCCGAGGACTTCCCGAAGGTGCACACCGGTACGGTCATCGGCAACGTCGACCAGTCGCTCATCGACGCCACCGGCGGCAAGTCGGGCCCCTACGAGGGTTCGTACGTCACCGGCTGGTACCCGACCGCCGACGACTCGCGCTGGAACCCGATGCGCGCGGTGATCAAGGAACAGGCCTTCGGCGACAACCGGATCGACCCCGCCGACGCCGGGGTGCAGACCACCTGGATCGCCTACACCGTGCTGAAGAAGGCCATCGAGTCCCTCGGTGCGGGAGAGGTCTCGCCCCTCACCCTCCGGCGCGAACTCGACAACGGCCTCAAGGTGGACACCGGCGGGCTCACCCCGACCCTGAGCTGGCGCTTCGACGCGGACACCGCCGCCGCCGACTTCCCGCGCCTGGTCAACGCCAACGTCACCTTCCAGGCCGTCAGCGGCGGTCAGCTCACCTCACAGCGCAAGGGGTTCGTCAACATGACGAAGACCCTGTCCGGGGAGGACTAGCCGGCCGGAGGCGGGACACCGCTCACGACGAAAGCCCGGCCCCCTCGCCGTTCGGCGCGGGGGCCGGGCTTTTCGTGGTCGACCGGGGCCGGTGTACGCGGCCGGGGCCGGTGTACGCGGCCGGGGCCGGTGTACGCGATCCGAGCCGGTGTACGCGGTCAGAGCTGGGTGCGGGCCCGCTGCGTCAGGCCGTACTCCGACGCGATGGCGTTCCACAGCGTCGCGGCCTTCCCCTTCCGGGCGGAGGCCGTACCGCTGGCCCGGTCACCCGCCTGGGTCTGCCCGGTGGTGCGGGCATGGCCCTTGCGGCAGCCCTTCTTGTCGTTCTTGACCTGGTCGGCCCAGGCCGCGTAGTGGTTGTCGGCCGCGGCGGAGGCCTTCCAGCCGCTGTTCAGGGCGGCGCTCAGCTCGTCGTGGTTCGGCAGCTTGTCGACCGAGAGGCCGGAGAGCCGGGTGACCAGCTCGCCACGCTGCTTGGCCGCGTCCCGCAGGTCACCGGCCGCCTGGTCGAGGTCGCCGCACGCCTTCACGTTCGCCACGGCGTTGATCACCGAGTCGCGGCTGCTGGCGCTGTCCGCGAGAAGCTTGTCCAGTTCGACGGCCTGCGCCTTCACCGGATCGGCACCGGCGGGCGCCGACGAACCCGCCGTCGCGGGCGCGGTCGCGGCCACCGTCTTGCCGGTGTCGTCCTTGCCGTCGTCGCCACCGCCGCCACCGCTGAGCAGGGCACCGGCGCCGACACCGAGCACGATGATGCCGATGCCGACCGCCGCGATCAGCGGGACGCGCGAGCCGCTGCGGCCACCGCCGCCTCCGTCACCGCCGGACTGGCCACCACGCCGCCCGGCGGCACGTCCGCCGCCGGCGCCGGGCCCCGGCTGGGCGCCGTACCGGTCACCCGGTCCGTAAGGGTCCTGCGGGCCGTACGGGTCCTGCGGGCCGCCCGCGTCGATACGCGGCAGCATCTGCGTCGCCCCGGCCACCTCCGGCTCGCTGCGGAAGAGATTGTCGAACTCGGCCGGGGGCTGCCGCTCCTCGGGCGCGCCGGAGGGCATCCCGTAGGACCCCGAGGGCTGCGCGGGGACGGGCGGGATGTACTGCGTGGCGTCGGCGTCCGAACCGCCCCGCGCGGTCTGCCCCGGGTAGTGCGGGGTGCCGGCCGCGACCTCCGGCGGCAGGGCGCCCAGCCCGACCGGCGGTATGAACTGGGTGGCGCCCTCGTCCGGCGCGGCGGGAACCGGCGGTATGAACTGCGTCGCCCCCTCGTCGGCACCCGGGGCGGCCGGTATGTACGGAATGTACTGGGTGGCACCGTCCTCGCCACCGGCAGGGAGCTGGGTCCCGTGGCCGGCGTGCCCGCCCTGCTGCTCCTGGACCCCGTAGCCGCCGTAGCCGCCGTAGCCGGCGGCGGCGCCCGAGCCGTGCGCCCCCGGCGCATAGCCGTTCTGGGCGCCGTACGCCGAGGACGACGCGCCCTCGGGCGGCAGCGGTGCGGAGCCGGATCCGGGCGCGCCGAAGCCGTGCGCCTGCTGTGCGCCGTGCGGGTCCGCCGCCGGCCAACCCTGGGCCCCGGGAGGTGTGGGGGCACCCCACGACGGATCGGCGTTCGCGGGCGCGCCCCAGCCGTCCGCGGACTGCGGGGCGGGGGCGGCCGACCGGTCGGGACCCCACTGCCCACCCCAGGCGGGACCACTGGCCGGGGTCACCCGGTCACCCGTCGTACCCGGCAGCAGGGGCTCGCTACCGTCGGAGGGCAGCACGATGCCTTCGCGCGCGGGCCGCGCCGAGGGCTCCTCGCCCTGTCCACTCTGCGTCACCGGGACTCCTACGAATGGGGGACCTTCGGAATCATCGGCTCACGCTACCGGGTCCCCGCAACCCGGTGCCACGCAGCACCTGCGGTGACCGCGGCGCCTTGTGACACAGGTAACGAAACCGCCCCCGAATGCGCTGTATCTCACTCCCTTCCCCCACAGCGCCCTCGTTTTCCCGGCGTTCACTCCTCTACGGGCCATATGTTCACGGACCCGAGCCCGGAAGACCGCGAAGCGAAATGATCACACCCCGCACCGGCGTACGGTCACGCCGCCGCCTGCAGCTCCATGCGCGCCCCGAACTCCCGCACCACGGCCTCGTCCTGGAACGGCGCCAGGCGCTGCTGAAGGTCCTCCAGGTACTCGGCACCGCGGTTGGAGCGGAGTGTGCCGAGGAGTTCGACGGCGCGCAGACCGGTGTGGCAGGCCTGCTCCACCTCGCGCTGCTGGACCTGTGCCGTGGCGAGCAGGACATAGCCGATGGCCCGGCGGCGGGCACGCGACTCGGGAAGGCCGGCCAGGGACTCCTCGGCGCACCGCGCGGCGGCCTCGGCCTGGCCGAGATCCCGGTGGCAGTGGGCCAACTCGTCGGCCAGATAGGCCTCGTCGAAGTGCGCGATCCACGTCGGGTCGTCCCCGGAGGCCGCGTCCGCGTTCTCCAGGGCCGTGACGGCCCGCCCGGACGCCACCTGCGCGGCGCGCGCGTCGCCCATCAGCGCGTGCCCGCGCGCCTCGGCGGCGTGGAACATCGACTCCGCCCGCGGTGTCACCCGGCCGCGCGCCCCTTCCTGGGCCGCGCGCGCCAACTGCGCGATCTCGCGCGGGTTGCCGAGCTGGGCGGCCAGGTGGCTCATGGACGCGGCGAGGACGTATCCGCCGTAGGCGCGGTCGCCTGCCGCCTGCGCGAGTCGCAGCGCCTGGATGTAGTAGCGCTGGGCGAGCCCAGGCTGGCCGGTGTCGATGGCCATGTAGCCGGCGAGTTCCGTCAACCGGGAGACGGCGGCGAACAGTTCACGTCCGACCGCCTCGCGGTAGGAACCGGCGAGCAGTCCGGAGACCACGCTGTTCAGGTAGTGCACGACCACCGGGCGCACATGCCCGCTGCCGTACTGGTGGTCCAGGTCGGTCAGGGCCTGGGTCATCGCGCGGACCGCCGCCACGTCCGAGAGCCCGACGCGCGGGCCCGCCGACCGGGCCACCTGCGAGTCCGGCGACGAGATCAGCCAGTCGCGGCTCGGCTCGACGAGCGCGGAGGCGGCGACGGACGACCCGGACAGGAAGTCCCGTCGCCCCACGTCGCTGCGCCACAGCTCGCAGACCTGCTCGATCGCGCCCAGTATCGTCGGCGAGAACTGGAGGCCCACGCCGGACGCCAGGTTCTTGCCGTTGGCCATGCCGATCTCGTCGATCGTGACCGTCCTGCCGAGCTTGCGGCCGAGCGCCTCGGCGATGATCGCCGGAGCCCGCCCCCGGGGCTGCTGCCCGCGCAGCCAGCGCGCGACCGACGTCTTGTCGTAGCGCAGATCGAGTCCGTGCTCCGCTCCGCACATGTTCACTCGGCGGGCCAGCCCGGCGTTCGAGCAGCCCGCTTCCTGGATGAGTGCCTGGAGCCGTTCGTTCGGCTGCCTGGCGATGAGAGGCCTTGCGGCCATGGCGTACCCCCTGTGGCTGCGGTGCCTGCCCACGCACCGAGTTGACGTGTCCTCACCGGCCGGCGCACCGAAGGAGGCCGGCCAGGAAGATCAATGCCCCGCAGACATGCCGAAGATGCGAGACATGTGAGGATTGCCGGGGTAAGGGCGGTCGCCCGACCCCACCCGTGATTACCCGCTACCGGCTGCCGCTGCCCCCGCGCGCCCCCACACGTGCATCCATGCGCCCCAGCCGGGGAATCGATGCTCCTCCCCCGCGCGCGTGTCCCCCGTAACCCTGGGTGGACGCGGAAGTTGACATCGACGTGGAAGAGATCATCACAGGAACCGAGTCCGCACACATCCCCCGGCAGCGTGGCGAATCGCTGCCGGAAACCGCCGTGCGCTATGCCGAGGAACGCCACTGGGACGTGTTCCCCGGCACCTGGCTGGTGACGGACGGCGGGGTGCAGCTCTGCTCCTGCGGTGAACCCGCCTGTGCCGCGCCCGGCGCGCATCCGGCGCGCGAGGACTGGGCGGCCCAGGCCACGGGCAGCGCGACCGCAGCGCGGCGGTTCTGGTCGGTGCGGCCGGAGGCGTCGATCCTGCTGCCCACGGGGCGTGCGTTCGACGCGATCGACGTGCCCGAGACGGCCGGGTTCCTGGCACTCGCCCGGATGCGGCGGATGGAGCTCACCCTCGGGCCGGTGACGTGCACCCCGGACCGCCGCATGCACTTCTTCGTGCTCCCCGGAGCCGCGGCGAAGGTCCCCGACCTGGTGCGGGCGCTGGGCTGGCCGCCCGCCTCGCTCGATCTGACCGTGCTCGGCGAGGGCGCCTACGTGGCCGCGCCGCCGACCCGGGTCGGATCCCGGGGTGCCGTCCAGTGGGCCTGCCGGCCGACGCCCGCGAACCGCTGGCTGCCGGACGCGGAGGAGCTGATCTCCCCGCTGGCCTACGCCTGCGGACGGGACCGGTAGATCGACCGGGACTCGGCGGGGGCCGGTACCGCGCGGCCGGGGGCCCTTAGGGTGCCTGTATGAGCGAGGGAGCGAAGGGCGGCGGCGTGCCCGCCGTGCGTGTGCGGGGGCTCTGGAAGCGGTTCGGTGAGCAGGTCGCCGTGGCCGGGATCGATCTGGAGCTTCCCGCGGGGCAGTTCATCGGGCTCGTCGGGCCGAACGGCGCTGGCAAGACCACCACCCTGTCGATGGTGACCGGGCTGCTCAGACCCGATCAGGGCACGGTCGAGGTCGTCGGTCACGACGTCTGGCGCGACCCGGCGGAGGTGAAGGCCCGGATCGGCGTGCTGCCCGAGGGGCTCCGGCTCTTCGAGCGGCTCTCCGGACGCGAACTGCTCGGCTACACCGGCCGGCTGAGGGGGCTGCCCGGCACCGAGGTCGACAAGCGCGCCACCCAGCTCCTCGACGTCCTCGACCTCGCGGGCGCCCAGCACAAGCTCGTCGTCGACTACTCGACGGGCATGCGCAAGAAGATCGGCCTGGCCTGCGCGCTCCTGCACAACCCCGAAGTCCTCTTCCTGGACGAGCCGTTCGAGGGCGTGGACCCGGTCTCCGCGCAGATCATCCGGGGCGTCCTGGAGCGGTACACCGCGTCCGGCGCCACCGTCGTCTTCTCCTCCCATGTGATGGAGCTGGTCGAGTCGCTGTGCGACTGGGTCGCCGTCATGGCCGCCGGGCGCATCCGCGCACACGGTCCGCTCGCCGACGTACGCGGCGCCGCGCCCTCGCTCCAGCAGGCCTTCCTCGAACTGGTCGGCGCGCACGGCCGCGGCACCGCGGCCGATCTGGACTGGCTGGGCGGCGGGACTCCCCGATGAGCGCCGGCACCGGCGTCTCCGCCGCGTCGATCACCCCCGTCGTCGTACGGCTGAAGCTGTCGCTCCTGCGCAACGGCCTGCGGCAGTCCGCCGGGCGGCGGGCCGCGTTCATCGCCTCCACGGTGCTCGTGCTGCTCTTCGCCGCGCTCCAACTGCTCGGCCTGATCGCCCTGCGCGGCAACGAGCACGCCACCGCCGTCGGCGTCCTTCTCGTGGCAATCCTGGCGCTCGGCTGGACGGTGATGCCGCTGTTCTTCCCCAGCGGCGACGAGACACTCGATCCGACGCGACTGGTGATGCTGCCGCTGCGGCCGCGGCCGCTCGTCCGGGCGCTGCTGGCCGCCTCCCTGGTCGGTGTCGGGCCGCTCTTCACGTTCTGCCTGCTGCTCGGTTCGGTGATCGCGGTCGCGCACGGGGCGGCCGCGTACGCGACGGCGGTGGTCGCCCTCGTACTCGCCCTGCTGGTCTGTGTGGCCCTCGCGCGGGCCGTCGCGGCCGCCAACATCCGGCTGCTGTCCAGCCGCAAGGGCCGCGATCTGGCGGTGCTCAGCGGACTGGTCGTCGCGGTCGGCGCCCAGCTCGTCAACTTCGGCGCGCAGCGGCTCGGTTCGGCGGGCGGGCTGTCGGAGCTGGACCCGGTGACGAACGTGCTGCGCTGGATCCCGCCCGCGTCGGCGATCGGTGCCGTGGACTCGGTGAGCGACGGGTCGTACGGGGCCGGGACGGTCCAGCTCGCGCTGTGCGCGGCCGCCCTGGCGGGGTTGCTGGCGCTCTGGTCCCGTCATCTGACGCGGCTGATGACCTCGCCCGACGGGTCCACGCTCCAGGCCGCGGAACCCGCCGCCAAGGAGCGCGGCTCCTCGGGGCTCGCGCGGCTGCTGCCGGCCGGACGCACCGGCACGGTCATGGAGCGCAGCCTGCGGTACGTGTGGCGCGATCCGAAGACCAAGGCCGCCTGGGTGACCTCGCTGGCCATCGGACTGATCGTGCCGGTGTTCAACGCGCTCCAGGGCACCGGCTCGGTCTACTTCGCGTGCTTCGCGGCCGGGATGCTCGGGATCCAGATGTACAACCAGTTCGGGCAGGACACGTCCGCGTTCTGGATGGTGGCGCTGACGATTTCCTCGACCCGCGACGCGTACGTCGAGCTGCGCGGGCGGGCGCTGGCCCTGCTGGTGATCACGCTGCCGTACGCGACGCTCGTGACCGTCGTGACGACCGGGCTGCTCGGCGCGTGGGGGAAGCTGCCCGAGGTGCTCGGCCTGTCCTTCGCGCTGCTCGGCGCGATGCTGGCGACCGGCGCCTGGTCCTCGGCGCGCTTCCCGTACTCCATCCCCCAGGAGGGCTACAAGAACGTGGCGCCCGGTCAGGCCGGTCTCGCCTGGATCGCGATCTTCGGCGGCCTGATCTCGGCCGCGCTGCTCGCCTCTCCCGTCATCGCCCTGACGATCTGGCTGAACGTGAGCGCCGACGGCGACCACTGGACCTGGCTGCTGCTGCCCGTGGGCGCCGTCTACGGGGCGCTGATCACGCTCCTGGGGCTCAAGCTCGCGGCGCCCCGGACGGCGGGGCGGCTGCCGGAGATCCTGGCGGCGGTCAGCAAGGGGTGAACGCGCGGGCCGCCACCGGTGCTCTCGCGGCGTTGCGGTGCGCGTCCCCCTGAAAGGTGAGCTGAGCGGCCGGGACGGCACACCGCGCCGCAGCGCTATTGGGCACCACACACGAACGGAATATGAAGATCCGGTGAAGCTTTGTGATCATTTTGTGACGCTTCCGGACGGCATCAGCCGGTGAGTACCCCGTCCAAGAACGGCTCGATCGCGGCGCGCCACGCCTCGGGCTGGTCGTAGTGCACGAGGTGGCCGGCGTCCGCGACCTCGGCGTACCGGCCGCGCGGCAGGACCCGGACCATCTCCTGGGACTCGGCCCGGCCGAGTTCGCCGTCGAGGCCGCGGACGACGAGGGCGGGGCACCGGACCTGGGCGAGCTCCTCCCAGTGGGCGTCGTACACCCATGTCTGGCGGGACTTGAGCATCTGTTCGGGCTCGAAGACGGGGCGCCAGCCGTCGGGGGACTCGTGCATCACCTCGGCGTAGAACTCGCCGCGGGAGGGATTCGGGCGCTCCACCCAGGGATCGTCCTCGCCGAACCACTTCCGTACGTCGGCGAGTGTGGCGAAGGGGACGGGCCAGGCCTTGAACCAGTCCTCCCATTCACGCTGGGAGGCGGAGCCGAGCGCCGAGGCCCGCATGTCGCAGATGATCAGGGCCCGGACGAGATCGGGGCGCTTGGCGGCGAGCTGCCAGCCGGTCAGCGCGCCCATCGCGTGGCCGACGACGACGGCCGGTCCGAGGCCGAGCTGGTCGAGAGCGGCTTCGGCGTCCTCGACGTAGGCCTCGCGGGTGTACTCGGCCTCCGGGGCCTTGTCGCTCTGGCCGTGACCGCGCTGGTCGAGGGCGATGGCGCGGTGCCGCTCGGAGAGCCAGCGGGCGGTGGACGCCCAGTGCGAGGCGCGGCCCATGAGGCCGTGCAGTAACAGCACGCCGGGCGCCTCGGACGCCTTCGGCTGGTCACTCTTGGGAGGGTCGGCATACTCCCATGCGGCAAGGCGTACACCGCCCGCTCCTGTCACGTCGATGCGCCGCACCATCGGTAATGGCACCCCCCTGGCTCGCTCGGACCCGCTCGCTCCCGCTCTTCCCGGCCGGTCCACTCGTACCGCTTTCTGCCGCTGTTCCCGGTGTGCGGAACGATGCCCTCACGCACTCCGCCACATCGTCACGTTATCGAATGGGGATTCGAAACTGGCCTTTCCGGCCACAACACCCCTCGTTCGAGTGACCGCCCACCAGGATTGACCGCCGCCGCCGGGGGGAGATCTTCTGCGGGAGGCGGACCGCTCGGGGAAAACGGTCCGAAGGGAATGACCCTGGGAGCTCGGGGCTCCGGGTCAGCACAGGGGAGGACAGGCCCCGGCGCCCGGAGGCGCCCGGGGCCCCGCCCCCACAGCGGGCCAAACGCACCCCCCCCCCCCCCCCCGGCCCCCCCCCCCCCCGCCCCCCCCCCCCGCCCACAGGTGATATGACACACCCGCCCAGCCTGG
>NZ_JBHYXD010000032.1:33935-85246 GCF_042751995.1 Streptomyces sp. NPDC059371
GGGGCCCCCCGTCTGGCTACACCGTACCCCTGGTAAATCCCCGGGGTTGCGGGGGCCCGGGTAACCACCCTGGCGAGCACCCCCCGGGCCCCCGCCCCCCCCGGGGGCCCTCTCCGCATCTGCGGCACATCCTCACGCCCCCTCCCCGACCGTGCACGATCGCTCCCGGACACGGTCAAGAGCCCTCAGGTCATATGCCTCACGCGACAGCCTTGCACGCAAACGGTCTCGGCGCTGCGATTCGGCACACTGAATCTTGGTTTCGACATGGTCGCGGAAACATCACAACTGCCCCTTCCGCCACAGCAGTTGACCCGTCCGGGGCGGTACGGACCGGGGGTGTCCCGCGGTGTCCGGCGTGCTCCCGGACGCCGACGTGGAGGTCAGCGACTGCCGGCCTCTCGGTCAACGCCCGGGAACTGCCCCTCGCGGGTACCGGAAGATGCGTCAGCGCTTGGCGACGAACACATGCGAGGCAACGTCCGCCTCCAGTTCCGCGGCCTCACCGCCGCTGCCGACGAGGACCCCGCCGGCCGATTCGGTCACGCTGACCACGGAACCGGGCTGCACGCCCGCCCGCCGCAGCGTGTACATGAGCTGGGCGTCCGTCTGGATCGGCTCCCCGATCCGCCGGACGACCACGGTCTTGCCGTCCACACCCGGGTCCAGCTCGGACAACGCCACCATGCCCTCGTCCAGGAACGGGTCCGCGCCGTCCTTCTCGCCCAGCTCCTCCAGGCCCGGGATCGGGTTTCCGTACGGCGACTCGGTCGGGTGGCGCAGCAGTTCCAGCACGCGCCGCTCCACCGCCTCGCTCATCACGTGCTCCCAGCGACAGGCCTCCGCGTGCACCTGCTCCCACTCCAGGCCGATCACGTCGACGAGCAGGCACTCGGCGAGACGGTGCTTGCGCATGACGCGGGTGGCCAGCCGCCGCCCTTCGTCCGTGAACTCCAGATGCCGGTCGCTCGCCACCGCCACCAGACCGTCGCGCTCCATCCGCGCCACCGTCTGGCTCACCGTCGGGCCGCTCTGGTCGAGCCGCTCCGCGATCCGGGCGCGCATGGGGACAACGCCTTCCTCCTCCAGCTCGAGGATGGTGCGGAGATACATCTCCGTGGTGTCGATCAGTCCGGACATTCGTGCCCCTCGATTAGCTCTGCCGGAGACTCGATGGCCCACCGGCTTGTGCGCTGGCCCTGGACTCAATTCTGACGCATAGCACTGACAACCGTGCCTCGCCGTCCGAACCGCTTGGCAACGATCGCCCCGGAATCCGCGCGGACGAGGACCCGCCCGGCCGTCGGGCGCCCCCGCCGCCGTGCTCGCGGGCGCCCCGGAAGCCGTATTGACAGGGCAGTGGTCCAGACCGCAACGTGATCCACGACACGACGGGAGTACGGCCGCGCCGGGCGACCGGTTCAGCCGTCCGCCCGCCCCGCGCCGACCCGGCGCCGACGAGATCTCCAAGCCGACGAGACTTCTAAGGGGCTTCGCCGATGAGCGACAGCAAGCTGGCCGGGCAGTTCTTCGACGCCGCGATCGGCCTGCTGCGGCAGGTACGGGACGAGGACGCCGGGGAGATCGAGGCGGCAGGGAACCTGATCGCGGACACCGTCGTGGACGGCGGCCGGCTCTTCGCCTTCGGCGCCGGTCACTCCTCGCTCGCCGCGCAGGACGTCGTCTACCGCGCGGGCGGCCTCGCCCTGATGAACCTGCTCGCCGTACCGGGAGTGGTGGGCGTCGACGTCATGCCCGCGACCCTGGGCTCCGCCCTGGAGCGGGTCGACGGTCTGGCGAGCGCGGTCCTGGACTCCAGCCCGCTGCGCTCCGGCGACCTGCTCGTGATCATCTCGCTCTCCGGCCGCAACGCGCTCCCCGTGGAGATGGCGATGAACGCCCGCGCCCTGGGCGTGAAGGTCATCGGCGTCACCTCCGTCGCCTACGCCACCGAGACGACGTCACGGCACGTGTCGGGGACCTACCTCAAGGACCACTGCGACGTCGTCCTCGACTCGCGGATCCCGGTCGGCGACGCGGAACTCACCCTGGACTCCATCGAGGCGCCCTTCGCCCCCGCCTCGACCGTCGTCACCTCGGCCCTCCTCCAGGCCGTGATGGCCACCGCGGCCGGCGCCCTCGCGGACCGCGGCATCGAGCCGCCCCTCCTCCGCTCGGGCAACGTCGACGGCGGCCACGAATGGAACGGCCGGGTCATGACGGAGTACGGGGACCGGATCTTCTACCGCCGCTAGACCGTTTCCGGCGGATCGGGCCGGAGGAGCGTGTCCGGCGGATCGGGCCGGCGGAAGCTCACGGGCCCGGAGCTCACGGGCCCGAAGGCTTGTCCGCGAGTTGCTCCAGGTCCAGGGCCATCGCGATCCGTACGGCCACGTCCTCCGCGTACATCGCGTCCGTGCGTTCGAACCGGCTGCGGCCCGCGCTCCGCAGGAACGTCACGACGCCGAGCGTCCGGCCCCGGCTGCGCAGCACGGCGCACAGGGCGTACACGGAGTCGCGCGGCCACTGCCGGGCCAGGGCCCATTCGCGCGCCTGCTCGGGTTCGGCGGCGGCCGCGTCGGCCCGGACCGAACCGGCGCGGTCCACGCACTGGAGCGCGGGGTGTCCCTCCCCGTAGCGCAGGGGCAGTCCGGCCTTGCCGGTGATGTGGCTCGGTCCGGGCGACCCGGCGGGCGTGGCGACGGTCCGTACGAGCCGGACGGGCCCCTCCCCGTTCGCCGGCCCACCCGGGGCCACCCGGTCGACCAGGGCGTGGTCGGCGAAGCCCGCGAGGGCGAAGTCGAGGTGGACGGCGGCGGCCTCGCCCGGGTTCTCGCACTCGGCCGCGGCCCGCGCGGCACGGTGCAGCTGGTTGGCGCGGAAGCGCAGCAGCGCCGCCTCCTGCTCGGTCTGCTTGGCCTCGGTGACGTCCTGGAAGAGCCAGCCGACACCGAGCGGTACGGGCTCCTCCGCGAGCGGCGAGGCGAGCCGCACGAAGCCGCTGCGCCAGCACCGCCGCTTCTCCCCCTCCGGCGTGCGCAGGCTCACCCACATCTCCGCGGGGGCCGGTGGCGCACCTTCGGACAGGACGTGGGTGAGGGCGCTCTCCAGCTCCTCGACGCCCTGGGAGAGCAGGTCCCCCAGAGGCCGGCCGAGGGCGGAGCTGCGTCCGGTGCCGAGGGCCTGCGCGGCGTACGCGTTGACGACGGCGGGCCGCAGGTCCGCGTCGACCAGCACCACGCCCCAGCCGGCGTCCTCGAAGAGCGCCTCGCTCAGGGCGATCGACCGTTCGAGGTCGATCTGGGTGTGCACCTCGCTGAAGGCGCAGTACACCCCGGCGGGCTTGCCCTCCGGACCGCGGACGGCGGCGGACTGGGTGCGGACGAGGACCCGTCCGCCGTCCTTGGTGAGGAGCGCGAACTCGTGCACCTGGCGGCCGGGCGCCTCCATGGCGGACATCAGCCGGCTCTCGACCTCCTGGGCGTCCGCTGTGCGCACGGCCCAGCCGGCGAATCCGCGCCGCCCCACCGCCTCGGCCGCCGTCCACCCGAGAATGCGCTCGGCCTCGCGGTTCCAGTGGGTGAGGACGCCGTCGGCGTCGAAGGCGCACAGGGCCGCGTCCATGCCGTCCAGCAGCGCGGCAAGCAGATCGGAGCCGTCCGGCTCGGGCTCGTCCGGCCCCAGCTCGTCGGTGGTCCCACTACGCCGGGAAGCACTCACCTGGACCCCCTGCAGGCTGCGTCCGTTGTGTACGGCGCGACAGTTCGCTCACTCGTCACCATTCAACTCGAACGTGACCCAGCCCACACCTCGTTCCCCGAAGATGCACGAAGACGAGGGAAATCCCTGTGTGCCGCGAACAGCGCGAACAACGCGAATAAATCGCTTGAGCCTTCCGGGACGGGTTCCTAAAGTTCTCCACACGTAGGAGAGGAGGTGGTTCGGCTCATGACGGAAACCCGGACATACGAGGTGGCTGCGGGCTGACGGCCCGTTGTCGGACTCGGTTCGGCGCCGGACCGGCATGCGACACGCATGCAGCCGGCCCAATCCAACGCAGTCACCCGACCCGTGAGCTCGCCGGTACGTCCGGCCGGCCCCGTCGCCGCGAGGCGCAGGGACCCGAGCTCACGGGTCGTCCGCGTTCCCGGCCCACGCCCGTCACCTTCGGGCAGACCCCGAGTGATCGCAGCCGTCGCTTCCGGGCAGACCCCGAGTGATCGCACCCGTCGCTTCCGGGCAGACCCCGGGCGATCGCAGGCCTCCGGGTGAGCGCAGACCCTCGGGTGATCCAGGTCACAGATGGTTCGCGGGGAGAGCAGTACGCTGTGGCCATGCTTCCGATGCTCGTCCGACGCCGCCACGTGGATTTCGTGCGCGTCACGAGCATGGGCTGTCGGCCTTCTGCCTGACCGGCCCCCTTCGCACGGCTTCTTCCCTTCCCGGCACCCGTGGCCCCCGCCCCACCCCCGGCGGCCGCCCGGGCACCCGTAGACCCCGCGGACGCACCCCATGACGACGAACACGTCTTCCACGTATTCCACCGCCGCCCCGAACGAGCGGCCCCCGGCCCCGTACCAGCAGCTTCCGATCATCGACCTCTCGGCGGCCGACCGCGGTCCCCAGGCACGGGCGCTGCTGCACGCGCAGCTCCACAGCGCCGCCCACGACGTGGGGTTCTTCCAGCTCGTCGGGCACGGAGTGACCGAGGCCGAGACCGACGCGCTGCTGCGGGCCATGCACCGGTTCTTCGCGCTCCCCGAGGCCGACCGGCTGGCCCTCGACAACGTCTTCTCACCGCACTTCCGCGGGTACACGCGGACGGGCGACGAGCGCACCGGCGGCAGCCGGGACTGGCGGGACCAGCTCGACATCGGCGCCGAGCGGCCCGCGCGGACTCCTCGTCCCGGCGAGCCCGCGTACTGGTGGCTCCAGGGGCCGAACCAGTGGCCGGCCGCGCTGCCGGAGCTGCGGACGGCCGCGCTGGCCTGGATGGAACGGCTGAGCGCGGTCGCGGCCCGGCTGCTGCGCGAGCTGCTGACCGCCATCGGGGCTCCCGCCGGCTTCTACGACCCGATCTTCGGCGAGCGCGCGCACCCGCACCTGAAGCTGGTGCGTTACCCGGGGAGCGCCGGCGACGGGGCCGATCAGGGCGTGGGCGCGCACAAGGACTACGGATTCCTGACGCTGCTGCTCCAGGACCGGATCGGCGGGCTCCAGGTGCAGCGCGAGGACAGCCGTTTCCACGACGTGCCGCCGCTGCCGGGTGCCTTCGTGGTCAACCTGGGCGAGCTCCTGGAGGTCGCGACCAACGGCTATCTCGTGGCGACCAACCACCGGGTGGTGAGTCCGGCCGGGGCCACCGAGCGGTTCTCGGTGCCGTTCTTCTACAACCCGCGCCTGGACGCCCGGATCGAGCCGCTGCCGTTCCCGCACGCCTCCGCCGCGCCCGGCGTCACCGACGACCCGTCGAATCCGCTCTTCGCCGAGTACGGCTTCAACGAGCTCAAGGGCAAGCTGCGGGCGCACCCGCTCGTCGCCGCCCGCCACCACGCGGAGCTGCTCGCTCCCGCGTGATGACGGACGGCCCCGCACCGGGTCGGTGCGCCCCGCACGGGTCAGTGCGCGATGTCCCCGAAGCCCTCGATCTCCTCGACACCGCGCGTGCCGGGGCCCACGTAGTGCGCGGAGGGGCGCACCAGGCGGCCGGTGCGCTTCTGCTCCAGGATGTGCGCCGACCAGCCCGCGGTACGGGCGCACGTGAACATGGACGTGAACATGTGCGCCGGGATCTCGGCGAAGTCCAGGACGATGGCCGCCCAGAACTCGACGTTCGTCGCGAGGACACGGTCCGGGCGGCGGGCGTGGAGCTCGGCGAGGGCGGCCTTCTCCAGGGCTTCGGCGACCTCGAAGCGGGGGGCGCCCAGCTCGCGCGCGGTGCGGCGCAGCACCCGCGCGCGCGGGTCCTCGGCGCGGTAGACGCGGTGGCCGAAGCCCATGAGGCGCTCGCCGTTGTCGAGGGCCCGCCGGACGTAGGCGTCGGCGTCCCCGGTGCGCTCGATCTCCTCGATCATGCCGAGGACACGGGAGGGGGCGCCGCCGTGCAGCGGGCCCGACATGGCTCCCACGGCCCCGGAGAGCGCCGCGGCGACGTCCGCGCCGGTCGAGGCGATCACACGGGCCGTGAAGGTGGAGGCGTTCATGCCGTGCTCGGCGGCCGACGTCCAGTAGGCGTCGACGGCGGCGACGTGTTTGGGGTCCGGCTCTCCGCGCCAGCGGATCATGAACCGCTCGACGATGGAGTGGGCCTTGTCGATCTCGTTCTGCGGGACCATGGGAAGGCCCTGCCCGCGGGCGGACTGGGCGACGTACGACAGCGCCATGACGGCGGCGCGGGCGAGGTCCTCGCGGGCCTCCTCCGCGTCGATGTCGAGGAGGGGTTTGAGACCCCAGACGGGGGCGAGCATCGCGAGCGCGGACTGCACGTCGACACGGATGTCGCCGGAGTGGACGGGGATCGGGAACGGCTCGGCGGGCGGCAGGCCGGGGTTGAAGGCGCCGTCGACGAGGAGTCCCCAGACGTTGCCGAAGGAGACGTGGCCGACGAGGTCCTCGATGTCGACGCCCCGGTACCGAAGAGCGCCGCCCTCCTTATCGGGTTCGGCGATCTCCGTCTCGAACGCGACGACTCCTTCGAGTCCGGGTACGAAGTCGGACATCAGGCGGCTCCTCGTGATGTGTGCGACGGATGGTGTTGTCGGGGTGGTGGTGACCCTGCGCCCCGGTGGGGGTGACGGTCGACGGTGAGGCGCTGCGCCGGCCGGTTCCACGGTCTTCCGCGAAGACTCCCGAATGTTCTTCGGTCCGTCTCCGCCGACTCGCGGTCCGAAAGCGGTCACCCCGGTGATGCCCCGTACGACTGGTCCTCCAACCGGAACGGCACCAGCACGATATCCCCGAGTGCCATCTTCAGGGAGAGAACGCGGCACTGAGTGCCACTGCGTGACGAAGCACACCCGCCCGCGCACCCGGCCCGCGCGGGGTCCCGATACGGCAGGATGACGGCGTGAACGATCGTGTCCCGGACGAATCCACGAACGAGCCCCTCATCAAGGCCGCGGCCGAGGCCGCCGAAGCCGCGCACGAGGAGATCGCCGCCGACCCGGCGTCCATGCGGGCGCACTACCGCGCCGAGGGACTCGACGAGGGCGATCTCGCCGCGCACCCCATGGAACAGTTCTCCCGCTGGTTCGAGCAGGCGGCGCAGGCGGCGGTCCGCGGTTTCGTGCACGAACCGAACGCGATGGTCGTCTCCACGGCGGACGCCGAGGGCCGGCCCAGCTCGCGCACGGTGCTGCTCAAGGGGTACGACGACCAGGGCTTCGTCTTCTACACGAACTACGACTCGCGCAAGGCCCGCGAGCTGGCCCACAACCCGTACATCTCGCTGCTCTTCCCGTGGCATCCGCTGGCCCGGCAGGTCATCGTCACCGGGACGGCGCGGCGCACGGGCCGGGAGGAGACCGCCGCGTACTTCCGCACCCGGCCGCACGGCTCCCAGCTCGGCGCCTGGGCGAGCACCCAGTCCACGGTCATCTCCGGGCGCGGCGAGCTGGATGTCGCGTACGCGGAGCTGGACGCCCGCTACCCGGAGGGCGAGCAGGTGCCCGTGCCGCCGCACTGGGGCGGTTTCCGGATCGCCCCGCAGGCGGTCGAGTTCTGGCAGGGCCGCGAGAACCGTCTCCACGACCGGCTCCGTTACGTGGCCCGGCCCGACGGCGGCTGGCGGATCGAGCGGCTGAGCCCCTGACCCGGGGGCCGGGGACAGCGCGGTGCCGCGGCTCGGCCGAGCGCGGGGCCGCGGCTCAGCCGAGCGTCTCCTCCACGATCGTCCCCCACTGCGCCACGACCCGCTCCCGGCGCGCGGTGTCGTCGGTGAGCAGGTTCGCGAGGCCGAGACCGCGCGCCATGTCGAGCAGCCCCTGCACCGTCTCGCGCACCCCGGGCCGCGACTCGTCCGCGCCCAGCAGGTCCACCGCGATGCGGTGGCTCTCGCGGCCGACGCGCCCTTCGAGCTCGGTCACCCGAGCCCGGAGCTGGTCCTCGTTCGAGGCCGCGACCCAGAGGTGCAGGGCGGCGCGGAACAGCGGCCCGGTGTAGAGGCCGACGAGGGCCTCGACGACGGCACGCCGGTCGGCGGGGCCGTCGGGGAAGAGGTCCCGCAGGGCGCTGGAGCGTTCCTCGGCGACGTACTCGACGGCCGCCGTGAAGAGGTCCTCGCGGGTGGGGAAGTGGTGCTGGGCGGCGCCCCGGGACACCCCGGCGCGCTCGGCGACGACGGAGACCGTGGAGCCCGCCCAGCCGTGTTCGGCGAGGCAGGCCACGGCGGCGGCCAGGAGCCGCTGCCGGGTGGCCCGGCTGCGGTCCTGTTTGGGGACGTGCGGAGTACGTGCCGCGTGTTCCGTCGCGCTCACACCACCCATGCGGGATCCCGTCGTTCGAGGAAGGCCGTCATGCCCTCGCGGGCCTGCGCGGAGGAGAACAGCCGGGCCGAGAGCGCGGTGAGGTCCGCCGCGTCCCGGTCGAAGGTCTCCAGCACCTTAGCCGTGAGCAGCGCCTTCGTCTCGGCGAGGGCGTCGGGGGCCGCCCGGCGCAGCCCGTCGAGGATGGGCGCGAGGACGGCGTCCACGTCGTCCCCGGACGCCGTGAGGAGCCCGGTGCGGACCGCCTCGGGGGCGCCGAAGCGCTCGCCGGTGAGGTAGTACCGGGCGAGTGCGCGCGGGTCGGTGCGGGGCAGCAGCGGCAGCGAGATGACGGCGGGGGCGACCCCGATCCGTACCTCGGTGAAGGCGAAGCTCGCCTCCTCGCCCGCCGCCGCGATGTCACAGGCCCCGAGCAGGCCGAGGCCGCCCGCCCGGACGTGTCCCTCCACCCGGGCCACGACGGGCTTGCGCAGCTCGACGATCTGCCGGAGCAGGCCGACGAAGGCCTCCGGCGGCGGGGGGTCGCGCAGGTCGGCGCCCGCGCAGAAGGTGTTCCCGGTGTGGGTCAGGACGACGGCGCGTACGTCGCCGTCCTTGCCGCAGCGGGTGAGCCCGTCGGCGAGCTCGCCCACGAGGACGGCCGACAGCGCGTTGCGGGTGGCGGGCGAGTCCAGGGTGAGCGTGGTGATGCCGCGCTCGTGTTCCGTGCGGACGACGGTCATGACAGGCCTCGCAGTTCGCGGCGCAGGATCTTCCCGGAGACGGCCCTCGGGACGGCGTCGATGAAGGTGACGATCCGGACCCGCTTGTACGGGGAGACGCGCTCGGCGACGTACAGCATGATCTCGTTCGCGGAGAGGTCCGCGGCCGAGGGCTGGCGCACCACGAAGGCGTGCGGGACCTCGTTGTTGTCCTCGTTGTAGGACCCGATGACGGCGGCGTCAGCGATGCCGGGGTGGGTGAGCAGCAGTGCCTCCAGTTCGGCGGGGGCGACCTGGAAGCCCTTGTACTTGATGAGCTCCTTGACGCGGTCCACGACGAACAACCAGCCGTCCTCGTCGACATGACCGACGTCCCCGGTGTGCAGCCAGCCGTCGGGGTCGATCATCGCGGCGGTCGCGTCGGGCCGGCCCAGATAGCCCTTCATGACCTGGGGTCCCCGGACGACGATCTCACCGCGTTCTCCGACGCCGACGTCCTTGTCCGGGTCGTCGAGGGAGACGATGCGCATCTCGGTGCCCGCGACGAGTTTGCCGACCGTCCCCGGGGGCGCGTTCTCGGCGTCGAGCGGGACGACGTGCGTGCCGGGCGACAGTTCGGTCATGCCGTAGGCCTGGCCCACCGGCGGCAGCCCGAGCCTGGCCGAACAGGCGGCCGCGAGCGCGGCGTCCAGGGGTGCGGCCGCCGAGACGATGTACTCCAGGGAGGACAGGTCGTACTCCGCGACGGCGGGGTGCTTGGCGAGCGCCAGGACGATCGGCGGCGCCACGTACAGACCGGTGATGCGGTGTTCCTGGATGGCGCCGAGAAAGGTGTCGAGGTCGAAGCGGGGCAGCACGACCACGGTGGCGCCCTGCCGCAGGGGCGCGTTCATCAGGGCCGTCAGTCCGTAGATGTGGAAGAACGGCAGCACGGCGAGGATGCGCTCACCCGGGCCCATCGGCATGGCCGGCGAGAGCTGGGCGAGGTTGGTGGCTATGGAGCGGTGGGTGAGCATCACGCCCTTGGGGACGCCCGTGGTGCCCGAGGAGTACGGGAGCGCCGCCACGTCCTCGACGGGGTCGATGTCCACCCGCGGTTCGGGCGCGGTGCTGCCCAGCAGGTCGAGCATGGACCGGTGGCCCTCCGCCTGGTCGCAGACGAAGATCTCCCGTACGCCGCCCGCGAGTTCGGCGGCCCGGCGGGCCGTCTCCAGCAGGGGCGAGACGGTCACGATCCAGCGGGCCGAGGAGTCCAGGAGCTGCTTGGCGAACTCCTCCGCCGTGGCGAGCGGGTGCACCGTGGTGACCGACGCCCCCGCGCGCGTGGCCCCGTAGAAGACCACGGGGAAGGCGATGGTGTTGGGGCTGTGCAGGGCGAGCACGTCGCCCTTGCGCAGCCCCGCCTCGGCGAACGCGGCGGCCAGCCGCCGGTGGAACTGGTCGACCTGCGCGTAGCTGAGCGTGGTGCCGTCGACGCCGTCGACGAGCGCGGGTGTCTCGCCGCGCTCGGCGGCGCGGCCCAGGACGGCGTCGTGAATGGGTTCCTCGACGGCCGGTACATCTGCGTACTCGCTGCGGAACACGGTTCCTCCTAGAGCGCTCAGTACGACTTGGGCAGGCCCAGGGTCTGGTGGGAGACGTAGTTGAGAATCATCTCCCGGCTCACCGGCGCGATACGAGACACGCGCGCCGCCGTAATGAGGGACGCGAGGCCGAACTCCCGGGTGAGGCCGTTGCCCCCGAGGGTGTGAACGGCCTGGTCGACGGCCCGTACACAGGCCTCCCCGGCCGCGTACTTGGCCATGTTGGCGGCCTCCCCCGCCCCGATGTCGTCGCCCGCGTCGTACAGGTACGCGGCCTTCTGCATCATCAGCCGGGCCAGTTCGAGCTCGATGTGGGCCTGCGCGAGGGGGTGGGCGATGGCCTGGTGCGCGCCGATCGGCGCCTTCCAGACGGTGCGTTCCCGCGCGTACTCCACGGCCCTGGCGAGCGCGAAACGGCCCATGCCGATCGCGAACGCGGCCGTCATCACCCGCTCCGGGTTGAGACCGGCGAACAGTTGCAGCAGTCCCGCGTCCTCGTCACCGACCAGCGCGTCGGCCGGCAGCCGCACCTCGTCCAGGGTGAGCTCGAACTGCTTCTCGGCACTGGCCAGTTCCATGTCGATCTGGCGCCGGCCGAAGCCCTCGGCGTCACGCGGGACGATGAACAGGCAGGGCTTGAGGCTGCCGGTGCGCGCGTCCTCCGTACGGCCCACGATGAGCGTCGCGTCGGCGATGTCGACGCCGGAGATGAACACCTTGCGGCCGGTCAGGACCCAGTCGGTGCCGTCACGGCGGGCCGTGGTCGTGATGCGGTGCGAGTTGGAGCCGGCGTCGGGCTCGGTGATGCCGAACGCCATCGTGCGGGTGCCGTCCGACAGGCCCGGCAGCCATGTGCGCTTCTGCTCCTCGGTGCCGAAACGGGCGATGACCGTCCCGCAGATGGCGGGCGAGACGACGAGCATCAGCAGCGGACAGCCCGCCGCGCCCAACTCCTCCAGGACGATGGACAGTTCCGCGATGCCGCCGCCTCCGCCGCCGTACTCCTCCGGGAGGTTCACCCCGAGATAGCCGAGCTTGCCCGCCTCGGCCCACAGCTCGTCGGGGTGACCGCCCTCGGCGACGGCCTTGGTGAGGTACTCGCGGCCGTAGCGCTTGCCGAGAGCGGCGACCGCGGAACGGAGCGCCTTGTGTTCGTCGGTCTCTGTGACAGGGCTCATGAGGGCTCCTCGGTACGGAAGTACGGAAAGTGCGGGAGTACGAGGGGTACGAGCGGTACGAGCGGTACGAGCGGTGTGCGAGGTACGAGGTACGAGGGGCGCGCGGGGTACGAAGGGTGCGCGAGGTACGAAGGGTGCGCGAGGTACGGGAGGTGCGGGGCGCCGGTTCACCCGGCGTCGTCCGTCGGCGCCTCCCCGGGTGCCGCTTCCTCGCGCACGACGGCCAGCAGCGCGCCCACCTCCACCTGCTGTCCGACCACGGCGTGCAGGGCCGTGAGCGTCCCCGCCGTCGGCGCCGAGATCCTGTGTTCCATCTTCATCGCCTCCAGCCACAGCAGCGCCTCCCCGGCGCGCACGGTGGCACCCTCGGCGAGCCCCTCGGCCACCCGGACCACGGTTCCGGGCATCGGGGCGAGCAGTGAGCCCGGAGCCCGGTCCGCGGCCGGATCGGGGAAGCGGGGCAGCTCGGTCAGCGCGGTCGCGTTCACGAAGACCCGGCCGCCGTCATACCGCGTGACCTCGAACGTCCGCCGCACGCCCGCCACTTCGAGGACGACACGGCCGGCGTCGGCGTGCAGCACGCGCACCCCGTCGGCCGCGAGTCCCTGACGCGTGTGCCGGTAGGCGGCCTCGTGCTCGGCGCCGTGCATCCGGTAGCGCCTGGTCTGCGGAGCCGACGCCAGGTTCCGCCAGCCGCCGAACCGCGAACGCCCGTGCGCGTCGGCCAGGGCCGCGGCCAGCGGGGCGTACGGATCCGGGGCGGGCTCGGTCAGCGCGGCGAGGTGACGGTCGTAGAACCCGGTGTCCATCCGGGCCCCGGTGAACTCCTCGTGCCGCAGCGACCGTACGAGCAGATCGCGGTTGGTGACCGGGCCGTGGAGCGTGGCCCGCTCCAGGGCGCCGGCCAGCTTCCGCACGGCCTCCGCGCGGGTGGCGCCGTGGGCGACGACCTTCGCGAGCATCGGGTCGTAGTGGATGCCGACCGAGTCGCCGTCGGTGAACCCGGTGTCCAGCCGGACGCCGTCCGGGACGGCGATCCTGTGCAGGATGCCCGTCTGCGGCGCCCAGGCGCCCGCCGGGTCCTCCGCGTACAGCCGGGCCTCCACCGCGTGGCCCCGCGCGGGCGGGGGCTCGCTCTCCAGCCGCTCCCCCTCCGCGACCCGCAGTTGCAGGGCCACCAGGTCGACCCCGAACACCGCCTCCGTCACCGGGTGTTCGACCTGGAGTCGGGTGTTCATCTCCAGGAAGTGCGCGGTGCCGTCGGCGACCAGGAACTCGACCGTGCCGGCACCCACGTAGTCCACGGCACGGGCCGCGCGCACCGACAACTCGTACAGCGTGCGCGTGAGTTCGTTCCCGAGCCCGGGGGCGGGCGCCTCCTCGATCACCTTCTGGTGGCGGCGCTGGAGGGAGCAGTCGCGGGTGCCGAGCGGCCAGACCGTGCCGTGCGTATCGGCCAGGATCTGCACCTCGACGTGCCGGCCGCCCTCCACGTACGGCTCGACGAACACCTCGCCGTCACCGAAGGCGCTCAGCGCCTCCGCCCTGGCCGCCTCCAGCTCGCCGTCCAGGTCGGCCAGTTCACGGACGATCCGCATCCCGCGGCCGCCGCCGCCCGCGGCGGCCTTGACCAGCACCGGCAGGTCCTCGGCGGTGACCCGCTCCAGCGGTGCGAGCCCCATCAGCTTCTTGGCCCGCGTCTTGGACGCCATCGCCTCGATCGCCTCGGGAGACGGCCCGACCCACACCAGCCCGGCGTCGATCACCGCCCGCGCGAAATCCGCGTTCTCCGACAGGAACCCGTACCCCGGGTGCACCGCGTCCGCGCCCGCGTCCAGCGCGGCCCGCACGACGAGATCGCCCCGCAGATACGTCTCGGCGGGTGTCGCACCCGGCAGCCGCACCGCCGCGTCCGCCTCGCGCGTGTGCAGGGCGTTCTCGTCGGCGTCGGAATACACCGCGACGGTGCGCACCCCGGCCGCACGGCAGGTGCGGAAGACCCGGCAGGCGATCTCGCCCCGGTTGGCGACCAGCAGACTCGCAATCAAGTGATCCCTCACATCCGGAAGACGCCGAAGCCACCGCGCGCGCCCTCGAAGGGCGCCGTGTGGATCGCGGACAGGCACAGGCCGAGGACGGTGCGGGTGTCGCGCGGGTCGATGACCCCGTCGTCGTACAGCCGCCCGGACAGGAACATCGGCAGCGACTCGGACTCGATCTGCTGCTCCACCATGGCGCGCAGCGCCGCGTCCGCGTCGTCGTCGTACGGGCGGCCCTTCGCCGCGGCCGACTGCCGGGCGACGATCGACAGGACACCCGCGAGCTGCTGCGGTCCCATCACGGCCGATTTGGCACTGGGCCAGGCGAACAGGAACCGCGGGTCGTAGGCGCGTCCGCACATCCCGTAGTGCCCGGCACCGTAGGAGGCGCCCATGAGCACCGACAGATGCGGGACCCGCGAGTTGCTCACCGCGTTGATCATCATCGCGCCGTGCTTGATGATGCCGCCCTGCTCGTACTCCTTGCCGACCATGTAGCCGGTGGTGTTGTGCAGGAAGAGCAGCGGGATGTCGCGCTGGTTGGCCAGCTGGATGAACTGGGCGGCCTTCTGGGACTCGGCGCTGAACAGCACGCCCTGCGCGTTGGCGAGGATGCCGACCGGGTAGCCGTGCAGGCTCGCCCAGCCGGTGGTCAGGCTCGTCCCGTACAGCGGCTTGAACTCGTCGAAGTCCGAGCCGTCGACGATCCGGGCGATCACCTCGCGCGGGTCGAAGGGGTGCTTCAGATCGCCGGGGACGATTCCCAGCAGTTCGTCCTCGTCGTACTTGGGGGGCTCGGCCGGGGCCGGATCGCCGTACGCCTTGCGGTGGTTGAGCCGGGCGACGACCCTGCGGGCCTGGCGCAGCGCGTCCCGCTCGTCGACGGCGAAGTAGTCCGCGAGGCCCGACACGCGCGCGTGCATCTCCGCGCCGCCCAGCGACTCGTCGTCGCTCTCCTCGCCGGTGGCCATCTTCACCAGCGGCGGGCCGCCGAGGAAGACCTTCGCCTTCTCCTTGACCATGATCACGTGGTCCGACATGCCGGGGACGTACGCGCCGCCGGCCGTCGAGTTCCCGAAGACCACGGCCACCGTGGGGATCCCGGCCGCCGACAGCCGCGTGAGGTCGCGGAAGATCGCGCCCCCGGGGATGAAGATCTCCTTCTGCGAGGGCAGATCGGCGCCGCCCGACTCGACCAGGCTGATGCAGGGCAGCCGGTTCGCGAGGGCGATGTCGTTCGCCCGCAGCGCCTTCTTCAGGCTCCACGGGTTGCTGGCGCCGCCGCGCACGGTCGGGTCGTTGGCGGTGATCAGGCACTCGACGCCCTCGACCACGCCGATACCGGTGACGAGCGAGGCGCCCACCGTGTAGTCGCTGCCGTAGGCCGCGAGCGGCGACAGCTCCAGGAAGGGCGTGTCGGGGTCGAGCAGCAGCTCGATGCGCTCGCGGGCGAGCAGCTTGCCGCGCTGCCGGTGCCGCTCGACGTACTTCTCGCCGCCGCCCGCGAGGGCCTTGGCGTGCTCGGTGTCGAGGTCGGCGAGCTTGGCGAGCATGACCTCGCGGTTCGCCCGGTAGTCCTGGCCGCCCACGTCCAGGGCGGACGAAAGGACCGTCATAGCAGGACCTCCGGGATGTCGAGGTGACGGGAGCGGAGCCATTCGCCGAGCGCCTTGGCCTGTGGGTCGAAGCGGGCCTGGGAGGCGACGCCTTCGCCGAGGATGCCCTCGACCACGAAGTTGAGGGCGCGCAGGCCGGGCAGGACGTGCCGGACGACCTTCAGCGGGCGGCTCTCCGGGAGCAGTTCCCGGAAGCGGTCGGCCGTCAGTTCATGGGCGAGCCAGCCCCAGGCCTCGTCGGTGCGGACCCAGACGCCGACGTTGGCGTTGCCGCCCTTGTCGCCGCTGCGGGCGCCGGCGATCAGGCCGAGGGGGGCGCGGCGGGCCGGACCCGCGGGCAACGGCTCGGGCAGTGGCGGTTCTTCGAGTGTCTCCAGTACGAGCGTGTCCTGGGCCGGGATCACCGAGAGGCGGCTCCCGTCGTGGAGGACGGCCACATGGTTCACCGCGCCCTGGGGGACGTACACATCCTCGAAGACCCCATAGGGCGCGCCCTTCCCCGGTGGCGCCAGCACATGGAATCCGGGATAGCTGGCGAGCGCCAGCTCGATGGCCGCCCCGCTCAGCGCGCGTCCCACGGTGGCCTGGTCGGGATCGCGGACGACGAGCCGCAGCAGGGCGCTGGACGTCTCCTCGGTGTCCGCGTCGGCCCGGTCGGTGCGCACCAGCTCCCACCGCACGTCCGCGGGCGGCGTCCTGGCGAGCGCGTCGCCCATCTGCTCCCGCACCAGCGCGGCCTTGGCCTCGATGCCGAGTCCGGTCAGGACGAAGGTCACCTCGTTGCGGAAGCCGCCGAGCCTGTTGCGGCCGACCTTGAGGGTGGGGGACGGCGCCTCGCCGCGCACGCCCTCGATCCGCACCCGGTCGGGGCCGTCCTGGACGAGCCGTACGGTGTCCAGGCGGGCGGTGACGTCGGGTCCCGCGTACCGGGCGCCCCCGGTCTCGTACAGAAGCTGCGCGGTGACCGTGCCGACGTCGACGAAGCCGCCGGTGCCGGGGTGCTTGGTGATGACGCAGCTCCCGTCCTCGTGGATCTCCGCGAGCGGGAAGCCGGGGCGGCGTACGTCGCCGTCGCCGAAGAAGGAGTAGTTGCCGCCGGTGGCCTGGGTCCCGCACTCCAGCACGTGCCCGGCGACGACGGCTCCCGCGAGCCGGTCGTGGTCCGTGGGCCGCCAGCCGAAGTGTGCGGCGGCGGGCCCGGTGACCAGGGCCGCGTCGGTGACCCGTCCGGTGACCACGATGTCCGCGCCCGCCGACAGGCACTCGGCGATGCCGAAGCCGCCGAGGTAGGCGTGGGCCGCGAGACTGCCCGGGAACGCGGCGGTGAGGTCGTCGCCCTCGACGTGGGCGACGCGCACCGGGATGCCGAGCCGGCCGGCCAGTTCCCGTACGGCGTCGGCGAGCCCCGCCGGGTTGAGGCCCCCGGCGTTCGTCACGATCTTCACGGACCGCTCGTGCGCCAGACCGAGACAGTCCTCGAGCTGCCGCAGGAAGGTACGGGCGTATCCGGCGGCGGGGTCCTTCATCCGGTCCCGGCCCAGGATCAGCATGGTCAGCTCGGCGAGGTAGTCACCGGTGAGGACGTCGAGTTCCCCGCCGGTGAGCATCTCGCGCAGGGCGTCGAAGCGGTCGCCGTAGAAGCCGGAGGCGTTGCCGATGCGCAGCGTCACTCCGCGTCCTCCTTCGGCGGGCGTCCGTCGCCGGGCGGGCCCGCGAAGGCCTGGGCGACGTCGAGCCAGCGGTCGGCGTCGGGCCCCTCGGCGCGCACGTCGACGTCGGCGCGGTTCGCCCGCTGGGTGACCAGCAGACAGAAGTCGAGGGCGGTGCCGGTGACGCGCTGGGGGGCGTCCTCGGGACCGTAGGTCCAGGTGTCGCCGGAGGGGGCGAGGATCTCCACCCGGAACTCCTCGGCGGGCGCGGCGAGCCCGCGCGCGGCGAAGGCGAAGTCCCGTGTGCGCACCCCGATGCGGACCACGTGCCGGAGCCGGTCGGTGGGGGCGCGGACCACACCGAGGGCGTCGGCGACGTCCTGGCCGTGGGCCCAGGTCTCCATGAGCCGGCCGGTGGCCATGGAGGCGCCGGACATGGGCGGGCCGTACCAGGGGAAGCGGGTGCCCGGCACGGCCTCCCGCAGGGCCCGGTCCAGCGCGGCGCGCCCCGCGCGCCAGCGCGCCAGCAGTTCGGCGGACGGCAGCCGGGCCCCGGCGTCGGCGCCGTCGTCCACGAACGTCGTGGGCGCCGCGAGCGCCTTCTCGACGAGGCCGTGGAAGGCGTCGGCGTCCGTGACGGACAGGAGGGCGGAGTGGTCGGTCCAGGCGAGGTGGGCGATCTGATGGGCGACGGTCCAGTGCGGCGCGGGTGTCGGGAGCGTCCACTGCTCCGGACGGAACTCGGCCACGAGCCGGTCGAGTTCTTCGCTTTCGTCACGCAGATCGTCGAACACGGGCGTCGGATCGGACATGGGGGGAGCATCTCAGCGCCCCCAGAAACAATCAAGCATGCTTGCATCAATTTATTTCTCCGCTTCCCGCCCCGAACCCGTCACATGTCCTGTCCCCGGTCCGTCATACCGATGACGACGCGGCAAGAGGGAACAGAGGGAGACGTGAGCATGAGCGAGACCAAGAAGATCGCGGTGGCCGGGGCGACCGGGCGGCTCGGGCGGCATGTCGTGGACGTGCTGGCGGAGCGCGGGCACACCGTCGTGCCGATGTCGCGGGCCACCGGGGTCGACATCGTCACCGGCGCCGGACTGGCCGAGGCGCTGGAGGGTGTGGACATCGTGATCGACGCGTCCAGCACGCCCTCGCCCGACATGGAGGTGGCGACGGAGTTCTTCACGGCCGCGGCCCGCAATCTGCACGAGGCCGGGCAGAAGGCCGGGGTCGGCCGGCTGGTCGTCGTGTCGATCATCGGCATCGACGCCTCGGTCGCCGGTTACAACGCCGCCAAGCTGGAGCACGAGCGCGCGGTGCTGGCGGGACCGGTGCCGGTGCGGGTGCTGCGGGCGGCGCAGTTCCACGAGCTCGTGGAGCAGTTCACGCAGTGGGGGCGCCAGGGCGACACCGTCCACGTCCCGAGGATGCGGACCCAGCTCGTCGCGGCGCGGGCCGTCGCGGAGGCGCTGGTGGAGATGGCGGAGGCGGAGGAGGCACCGGGGGCGCGGGCCCCGTTCCCGGAGGTGGCCGGTCCGCGCGAGGAGAGCCTGGAGGAGGCGGCCCGGCTGCTGCTGTCCCGCCGGGACCCGGCCGCGAAGGTGATCGCCGTGAGCGACCCGGCCAACCCGGAGCGGGACCTCTTCGAGAACGGCGGCCTGCTCCCCGGGGCGGACGCCCGGCTGACGGGCCCGGCGTTCGCGGAGTGGCTGGACACGGCTTCCTGAGCCGGGGCGCCCGGGGTGCCACCGGGGCGCGTGGCACCGGGGGTGCCGGGTGGACGTTGGCACCGAGGGCGCCGGGTGGACGTCGGTGCCGGGGGCGCCGGGAGGGCGTCGGCGCCGGGTGCGCCACGCGGGCGCAGGCACCGAGGGCGCCAGGCGGGCGTCGGCGCCGAGGGCGCCAGGTGGACGTCGACACCGGGGGCGTCGGGAGGGCGTCGGTGCCGGGTGCGCCACGCGGGCGCAGGCACCGAGGGCGCCAGGCGGGAGTCGGCGCCGAGGGCGCCAGGTGGACGTCGACACCGGAGGCGTCGGGAGGGTGTGGGCGTCGGGGCGTCGCATCGCGCGGTCGGGGCGGCTCGCGACGGGTCGGCCGGCCGTGGCCGTGCCGGGGAGCGGCCGGGTGGGTGTCGGGGCCGCCCCGGGGCCCCGGACTGCCCCCGGGCCGCCGCGGCCGCGGCCGTGACCGGATCCCGCGCCGGGCGGGTGTCAGGGGGCGTCGAGCGGGAGCGTCGCCTTGCCTCGGCCCACCTGGGTCCGTACCGCGCCGATGCTCGCGCCGATGACGAGGGCGATCGCGGCCGACTGGGTCGCGGACAGGGACTGGTCGAGGATGAGGAAGCCCGCTGTCGCGGCGATGGCGGGCTCCAGGCTCATGAGCACCGCGAAGGTGGAGGCGGGCAGGCGGCGCAGCGCGAGGAGTTCGAGGGTGTAGGGCAGGACCGAGGAGAGGACCGCGACCGCGGAGCCGAGCGCCACCGTGGCCGGGTCAAGGAGCCGGGTGCCGGACTCGGCGATCCCCAGCGGGAGGAACAGCAGCGCCGCCACGGCCATGGCCAGCGCCAGCCCGTCGGCCTGCGGGAAACGGCGGCCCGTACGGGCGCTGAAGACGATGTACGCCGCCCACATCGCGCCCGCCCCGAGTGCGAAGGCCACGCCCACCGGGTCCAGGGAGCCGAACCCTCCGCCGCTCAGCAGGAAGACCCCGCACAGGGCGAGGCCCGCCCAGACCGCGTTGACCGCGCGGCGGGAGGCCAGCACCGAGAGGGCGAGGGGGCCGAGCACCTCCAGGGTGACGGCGGCGCCGAGGGGGATGCGGGCGACCGACTCGTAGAAGAGGCCGTTCATCGCGCCCATGGCGATGCCGAAGACGGCGACCGTCCCCCAGTCGGCGCGCGAGTGACCGCGCAGCCGGGGACGGCAGACCACGAGCAGGATCACCGCGGCGGCGAGCAGGCGCAGGGTCACCACGCCGAGCGCGCCGGCCCGCGGCATGAGGGTCACCGCGAGGGCGCCGCCGAACTGGACCGAGATCCCCCCGGCCAGCACCAGTCCGACGGGCCCGAGGGAACCGAGACGACCGGGCGCGCCGCCCGGGGACACGGGGGCGTGCTCCGTCCCGGGAACGGATGCGGACGACGAGGTGGTGGCGCTGGGGGTGCTCACGGGCGGTCCTGGGGGCTGGCTGGCTATGGTCGGGCGTTCATCACGATGCACTACCGAGTCCAGGGTAGTGGACTTCGTCAGGAGTGTGAACCGCTCATACAGCTGTCCTGGATGCTGAGACCGGGGCCGGTTCGTACCGCCTCAGCGACGGGACATGTAGACGTCCAGCGCCTTGTGCAGCAGCCGGTTGATGGGGAGGTCCCACTCCCCGAGGTACTCCGCCGCCTCGCCGCCCGCCCCCGCCTTGAAGCGCAGCAGTCCGACGAGGTGGTCGCTCTCGTCGAGGGTGTCGGTGATCCCGCGGAAGTCGTACACGGCGGCGCCCAGCGCGTGGGCGTCGCTCATCATGCGCCACTGGATGGCGTTGTTGGGCTGCACCTCGCGCTTGCGGCCGGTGGAGGCGCCGTAGGAGTACCAGACATGGCTGCCGACGGTCAGCATGGTGGCCGCGGCAAGGACGTCGCCCTCGTGGCGGGCGAGATACAGCCGCATGCGGTCGGGGTCCTCGGCCGTCAGCGAGGTCCACATCCGCTGGAAGTAGGGCAGCGGGCGCGGGATGAAGCGGTCCCGTTCCGCCGTCTCCGCGTAGAGCTCGTAGAAGGCGGGCAGTTCGTCGTAACCGCCCCTGACCACCTCGACGCCGGCCTTGTCGGCCTTCTTGATGTTGCGCCGCCACTGCTGGTTGAGGCCCTTGTGGATCTCCTCCAGGGAACGTCCGGCGAAGGGGACCTGGAAGACGTAGCGCGGCTGGCCCGCCGCGAAGCCGTCCTCGCCGCCCGGCTCGGTCCGCTTCCAGCCCATGGCCCGCAGCCGCTCGGCGATCTCGGCGGCGCCCGGCTCGTGCGAGGAGGCCGTCACCTCGCCGAGGCGCCGCGCCGCCGGATCGGCGATGGCCGTCTTGACCGTGTCCGCGCTCCAGCGGCGCGTGACGACGGGCGGGCCCATCTTCACGGTGAACGCGCCGCGTGACTTCAGATGGGCGACCATCGGCCGGAGCCAGCGTTCGGCGAGATCCGGGTCGTGCCAGTCGATGACGGGACCCTCGGGCAGATACGCGAGGTACCGCCTGACCTTCGGCAGCGGGCGCAGCAGCACGAGACCGGCCCCTTGGAGGCGGCCGTCCGCGTCGAACCAGCCGAGGCTCTCGGCCCGCCAGTCCGGCTTCACGTCCCCCCAGGACGGCACCTGCATATGGCTGGCCGAGGGCCGCGAGCGGACGAACGCCAGATGTTCGTCACGGGTGATCGACTGCAGGCGGAGGGTCATGCGCGTCGCTCCTCGAAGTCCTTCGGCCGGTGAAATGCCAGCGTACTTACGCGGTTCCCGCGGACCCGCCGTTCCGCGGGCCGTCGTCCAGAGCCTGTGCCAGTACCTCCGCCAGGTGGCGGCCCCGGCGGCCGGAGAGCTGGGCCAACTGGGTGCGGCAGGAGAAGCCGTCGGCGAGGATCACGGCGTTCTCGTCGGCCGCCCGGACCGCCGGCAGGAGCTGTTCCTCCGCACAGGCCCGCGACACCTCCTCGTGGCCCTTCTCGAAGCCGAAGTTGCCCGCGAGTCCGCAGCAGCCGCCGGCGAGGGTGCCGGTCAGGCCCGCCGCCTCGCGCAGCCGGCGTTCGGCCGCGTCGCCGAGGACCGCGTGCTGGTGGCAGTGCGTCTGGCCGGCCGCCGGGCGGTCCAGGCGGGGCGGGGTCCAGTCCGGCGCGTGCCGTTCCAGTGCCTCCGCGAAGGTCACCACGGCCGCCGCCAGCCGCGCCGCGCGCGGGTCGCCGGGCAGCAGTTCGGGCAGGTCCGTGCGCAGGGCCGCGGCACAGCTCGGCTCCAGCACGACGACCGGGAGGCCGTCCATGGCGAGGTAGGGCTCCAGGAGGTCGAGGGTGCGGCGC
This sequence comes from Streptomyces sp. NPDC059371, assembly GCF_042751995.1. Lineage (NCBI taxonomy): Bacteria > Bacillati > Actinomycetota > Actinomycetes > Kitasatosporales > Streptomycetaceae > Streptomyces > Streptomyces sp. NPDC059371. The sequence goes on from NZ_JBHYXD010000032.1 coordinate 56,238, forward strand.
AGGACGGCGCGGGCGCGGTCGAGCTGGCCGGTCGAGACGTACGTCAGTCCGCAGCACACGCGCTGCCGGCGGCGCGGGAGCAACATGGACGGGCGGAGGGGGCCCCTGGTGACCCCGTCGCCGACGGGCCCGTGGCGCCACACCCTCCTGGGCGGCAGCAGCACCGCCAGTCCGGCGGCCTCCAGGACCCGTACGGCGGCACGTCCGACGGAGGGTTCCAGGTGCTCGGTGAAGGTGTCCGGCCACAGGAGGACCGTCCTGCCCTCGAACCCCGGGAACAGCGCGGCCCCTGGCCGCCGCCCCTCGCTCCCGCCCGCTCCACCCCGGCGCCGCTCACGCACGTACGCCCGTGCCCGCTCCCGGAACCGGGCCGACCACCACTGGCTGAACGTCTCCGGGGCCAGCCGCGGGATCTCCCGTCCGGGTGCGACCCCGGCCAGGTGCTTGGCCGCGGCGGCCACCGGGGGCAGGGACACGAGGGCGTTGACGAGCCGGGCCGAGCGGGTGCGGGTCACGGCCGCGAGCCAGAAGGGGAGCCGTCCCAGGGCGTAGTGGGCGGCGGGGCGGCGGCGACCGGCGTAGTGGTGGTGGAGGAACTCCGCCTTGTACGTGGCCATGTCGACGCCGACCGGGCAGTCGGACCGGCATCCCTTGCACGACAGGCACAGGTCCAGCGCGTCACGGACCTCCGTCGAGCGCCACCCGTCGGTGACGATCTCGCCGGCGAGCATCTCGTGCAGCAGCCTGGCCCGGCCGCGCGTGGAGTGCGCCTCCTCGCCGGTCGCCCGGAAGGAGGGGCACATGACCCCGTCGCCGCCCGGAGCCGGTGCCGTACGGCACTTGGCGACACCCACGCAACGGCGCACCGCCGCCGAGAAGTCGCCGCCGTCCGCCGGATAGCCGAACTCCACGTCCACCGGCCGGTGCGGCAGCACCGCGAAGCGCAGGTTCTCGTCCAGCCGGTGCGGGCGTACGAGTATGCCGGGGTTGAACAGGCCGCGCGGGTCCCAGAGGTCCTTGGCCCGTTCGAAGAGGCGGACCATGTCGGCGCCGTACATGGCCGGCAGCAGTTCCGCGCGGGCCTGCCCGTCCCCGTGCTCGCCGGACAGGGAGCCCCCGTGGGAGACGACGAGGCGGGCGGCCTCCTCGGAGAAGCGCCGGAAGCGGGTGACGCCCGCCGCGGAGATCAGGTCGAAGTCGATCCGGACGTGGACGCAGCCGTCGCCGAAGTGCCCGTACGGGGTGCCGTGCAGGTCGTGGGCGGTGAGCAGGGCGCGGAAGTCGCGGAGGTACGCGCCGAGCCGGGCGGGCGGCACCGCGCAGTCCTCCCAGCCGGGCCAGGCCTCGCCGCCGAGCCCGCGGCCCCGGCCGGACAGGGCGTCGTCCCCCGCGTACGGCATCCGGGTCGCCGTGCCGCTCGCGTCCTCCCGCAGCCGCCACAGCGCCCGCTGCCCGGCCGGGTCGGTGACCACCAGGGCGTCGCGTACGTCGGCGGCCCGCACGATCGTGTCCGCACGCGCGCGTGCCTCGGCCGGCGATCCGCCGCCGGTCTCCACGAACAGCCAGGCCCCGCCGGGCGGCAGCCCCGCGTCGGCGGGCACGAGATCGGCGGCCATGCCCTCCACGGTCAGCGGCCCGTACCCGAGCAGGCCGGCGGCGGCGTCCGCGGCGGCGCTCTCGTCGGGGTAGGCGAGGACGGCCAGCGCCGGCGCCCGGGGTGCCTCGACCAGTCGTACGACCGCCTCGGTGAGCAGGCCCCAGGTGCCCTCGGAGCCGCAGAACGCGCGGGCGGTGTCCGCGCCGCGCTCGGGCAGGAGCGCGTCGAGGGCGTACCCGGAGATCCGCCGCGGGAGCTCGGGGAAGCCGGTCCGCAGCAGCGCCAACTCGCTCTCGACCAGGGCCCTCAGGCCGTCCGGGGCGCCCTGCCAGGCACGGCCGAGGCGGCGGGTGTCCCCGGCCGCGCCGACGACGGTGAGTTCCCGCACGTTGTCCGCGGTGGTGCCCCAGGCGACCGAGTGGGAGCCGCAGGAGTTGTTGCCGATCATCCCGCCGAGGGTGCAGCGGCTGTGCGTGGAGGGGTCGGGGCCGAAACGCAGGCCGTGCGGGGCCGCGGCCTCCTGGAGACGGTCGAGTACGGCCCCGGGCTGGACGACGGCCGTACGGGCCTCCGGGTCGACCGCGAGGATCCGGTTCATGTGCCGGGTGAAGTCGAGGACGACGCCGGTTCCCGTGGCCTGCCCGGCGATCGAGGTGCCGCCGCCGCGCGCCACGACCGGCACCGCGTGGGCGCGGCACACGGCGAGCGCGGCGGCCACGTCGTCGGCGTCCCGCGGGGCCACCACACCGAGCGGTACGCGCCGGTAGTTGGAGGCGTCCATGGTGGTCAGCGCCCGCGCCGTCGCGTCGAAGGAGACCTCGCCGCGCACGGCCCGCACCAGCTCGGACCGGAGCTCGTCGGACGGCGCTCGCGGCCCCCCTGCGGGGAGCCCGTCCGGCCCGTCCCCGGACGGACCGCCGAGCCGTCCGGGGGCCCGGCCCCGCCCTCGCCGCCGAGACCGCCCGCCCGGTTCGCCCCCGGCCTGTCCGTCGGGGCGCCCGGTCCGCCTCTCCCCGGCCTGCCCGTCGGGCTTCCCCTCGGGCTTTCCTTCCGGCCGTCCACCCAGATCCGTCATGTCTCCAGAATGCCGCCGGGCCTCGGCGGCGGCCCTCCGGCCGCGCACCCGAAAGGCCCCGATATGCGGGGGCGATCATGAAACCGCTTTTCGAAGCTTCCCAATCGGATCACGAACTCTCATATAGTGACGGCGAGTTGAGCATCATGTGTCGCTTCTCGCCCAGGACCGACCGAGGACACGACCGAGGACACGTTCTCCCCCCAGGAACACGACCGAGGACCCATTGATGACCCCGCCCCAGCCCTCCGGCGAACGACCCACCCCCCGCGCCACGGCGAAAGCCGCGCTGACCGCCGCCGTCCCGGCCGCCGCGGCCGTGGTGGCCGCCGTCCTGCTGGCCCCCGAGCCCGCCCGCGTGCCCCTCGCCTGGGGCACCGGCGCCGCCGCGCTACTGCTGTGCGCCGCCGTCGCGGTGGCCGCCCACGCCGTGCAGGCCAGACGCATCGCGCTCCGCCGCCTCGACAGCGTGACCAAGGACACCGGCCGGCTCCTGCAGGAACGCGCCCGGCTGGCCGAGGAGTTCGGCCAGGAGCGGGCCCGGCTCGCCGACGAGGCCGCCCGCGAACGAGCCCGCGCCGCCGAGGCCGCGGCCCAGGAACGGATCCGTCTGACCGAGACGGCCGAGCGCGAACGAGCCCGCCTCACCGAGCAGTTCGCCGAGGAACGGACGCTGCTCACCGGCGACCGGGCCCGGCTCACCGAGCGCAACGCCGAACTCTCCGAACGCGCCCGGCGGGCCGTCGGCGACCGGGCCGCCGCGATCTCCGCGACCGCCAACGCGGCCGGCCGCATGCAGGCGCTCTCCACCGGCATGCTCGCCGACCTTCGGGCCATGGAGGAGCGGCACTCCGACGAGGACGTCCTCGCCGACCTCCTCCACCTCGACCACCGCACCGCGCAGGCGGGCCGCCTCGCCGACTCCGTCGCCGTCCTGACCGGCGCGCGCTCGGGACGCCGCTGGGCCCGCCCGATCGTCATGGAGTCCATCCTGCGCGGCGCCATGGGCCGCATCGGCGGCTACCAGCGGGTGCGCGTCCACTCCGCCAGCGAGGCCGCCGTCTCCGGCCACGCCGCCGAGGGCGTCATGCACGCGCTCGCCGAACTCCTCGACAACGCCGCCAACTTCTCGCCGCCCACCGCCGAAGTGCATGTGTACGTCGAGGAGGTCCCGGCGGGTGTCATCGTCTCCGTCGAGGACAGCGGCCTGGTCATGGGCGACGTGCAACTGCGCCGCGCCGAACGCGCCGTCTCCGGGGAGGCGGTGGGCCCGGCGGGTCTCGGCGGCCTCACCGGCACCCGCCTCGGTCTCGCGGTGGTCGGCCGGCTGGCCCGCAAGCACGGCCTGAAGGTGTCCTTCCGGCCCTCCGCCCGCGGCGGCACCGGCGTCCTGGTCCTGATCCCGCAGGACATCCTCACGCAGCCCAGCATCCCCCTCGGCGCGGCCCCGCTGCCCGCCGGACCCGACCCCGTCCCCGCCGCCCCGACCGCCGTCGACGGCCACACGTCCGCGCCGAGGCCCCCGGACGGCCCGGAGTCGCCGGAGCCCGTGCTGTCGCAGGAGCCCGTGCGGTCGCAGGAGCCCGTGCGGTCGCAGGAGCCCGTGCGGTCGCAGGGATCGCAGGAGTCCCGTACGCACCGGGAATCCGCCGGGTCTCCCGAGTTCCCCGTGTCGCCCGCGTCCCCCGCGTCGTACGCCGCGGCCCACGCGTCCGGCGATCTCGACCCGGACCCCGTCCCGACCCACGACTCGCCCCGGCACGAGCAGGGCCTCGCGGCCACCGGCGGCCTGCCCAAGCGCCGCCGCGGACGCACCCTCGCCCACGCCGAGCGCAGCCGCTCGCACGTCACACCCCCGGCCGACCCCGAACCCCGTACCGGCGACGACCCCAAGAACCGGCCGGCGGCCCGCTTCGGCACCTTCCGCCAGGCGGTCCGCGGCACGGCGCCGGGCGCCCCCGGGCCCGTGGCGGCCGACGGTCCGGCCCCGGCGGAAGCACCGGCACGGGCCGAGGACCACGCATCCGCGTCCACCACCGCCCCCACTCCGACCCCCACCACCCCCACCGCGCACGCGCTCCCGGAAGGCGACACCACTTCATGACCGGCACCATCACCGCCGACGAGAAGCTCACCTGGCTCATCGAGGGCCTCCTTGAGCGCACCCCGGGCGCACGGCACGCGCTCGTGCTCTCCCGCGACGGACTGAAGCTGTGCCGCACCCCGGAGCTGTCGGTCGACCAGGCCGACCAGCTCGCCGCCATCGCCGCCGGCATCCAGTCGCTGTCCCACGGCGCCTCCGTGGAGTTCGGCGACGGCAGCGGCGGCGTCCGCTCGGCGATGGCCGAGTTCTACGGAGGGGTGCTGTTCATCGTGGAGGCCGGCGACGGCGCGCACCTCGCCGTCGTCACCGCCGAGGACGCCGACGCCGGACTGGTGGGACACAACATGAGCGAACTCGTGGAACAACTCGGCGAGCACCTGACCTCGCCGCCCCGGTCGTCATGAGCCGTCCCGGCAGGGACGACGCGCCGGACCGGCTGTACACCCTCACCGGAGGGCGCACCCGGTCCGGCCCGGACACCCCCTTCGACCTCGTGACGCTGGTGGTCGCCGAGTGCGATCCGGCGGTGGGCATGCAGTCCGAGCACGCCGCGATCCTGCGGATGTGCGAGCGGCCGACGGCGGTCGTGGAGATCGCGGCGGAACTGAAACTGCCGGTGTCGATCACCCGCGTCCTGCTCTCCGACCTGCTCTCCACCGGCCGGGTCAGCGCCCGTCACCCGCACACGACGGTTCCCTCCGGTCTTCCCGATCCCGACATCCTGGAGCAGGTGCTCGTTGGACTCCGTAACCTCTGACGCTCGTGCGCCCCTGTCCGCGTCGGCCGACAACGGCCTCAAGATCGTGATCGTGGGCGGCTTCGGTGTCGGCAAGACGACCCTCGTCCGCTCGGTCAGCGAGATCCGTCCCCTCAACACCGAGGAGACGATGACCCAGGCCGGCGAGAGCGTCGACGACATCAGCGAGGTGCGCGGCAAGTCCGCGACCACCGTCGCCTTCGACTTCGGCCGCATCACGCTGGACACGCACAACATCCTGTACCTGTTCGGCGCACCCGGGCAGGAGCGGTTCTGGTTCCTGTGGGACCGGCTGTTCTCCGGGACGCTCGGGGCGATCGTCCTGGTCGACACCCGTCGCATCGACGAGTCCTGGTACGCCATCGACCGGCTGGAGCACCACGGCACGCCCTTCATCGTGGCCTGCAACGACTTCGGCGGGCCCGCGCACACCCCGGCGCAGATCCGCGAGGCCCTCGACCTCGACCCGCACGTACCGCTGCTCGACTGCGACGCCCGCTCCCGGGAGTCCAGCAAGCAGGTGCTGATCACGCTGGTGGAGCACCTCCAGTCCCACTACGCCCGTCACGGCGCCGCGGCCGCGGAAGGCGCCCTTCAATCACCGGAGCCCGCGCTGTGACCCCCGCCTCCACCACCGCGCCCGTCCCCCTCGGCGGACCGCGGTTCCAGACCGAACCCGCCGAGCTGTACCGGGAGATGCGGCGCGACCACGGCTCCGTCGTGCCCGTCGTCCTCGACGGCGACATCCCGGCCTGGCTCGTGCTCGGCTACCGCGAACTGCACCAGGTCACCGGCGACCCCCAGCTCTTCAGCCGGGACTCGGAGCTGTGGAGCCAGTGGGAGCGCATCCCCGACGACTGGCCGCTGCTGCCGATGATCGGCCGCAAGCAGCCCTCCATCCTGTACACCGTCGGTGAGCGCCACCGGGAGCGCGCCGCGATGATCAGCGACGCCCTCGAAGCCGTCGACCCCTTCGAACTGCGTTCCCAGGCCGAGAAGTTCGCCGACGAGCTGATCGACGCGGTCTGTCCCGAGGGCGAGACCGACCTCGTCGGCGACTACGCGGCCCTGCTGCCCGTACGGGTCCTCGCGACGCTCTACGGCTTCTCGGACGAGCAGGGTCCCGGCCTGGTCACCGCCCTGAACGACATGATCAACGGGCGTGAGGGCGCGCTGGCCGGACAGCAGCATCTGGCCTCCTCCATGGCCCGGTTGATCGCCGACCGCAAGGAGACGCCCGCCGACGACGTCGTCTCGCGGATGCTCGCCAACACCGCGGGCTTCGACGACATGGAGATCGTCCAGGACCTCATGGTCATGATGGCCGCCGGCCACCAGCCGACGGCCGACTGGATCGGCAACTCGCTGCGGCTGATGCTCACCGACGAGCGGTTCGCGGCCTCCCTGTTCGGCGGCCGGCACAGCGTCGCCGAAGCCATGAACGAGGTCCTGTGGGAGGACACCCCGACCCAGAACGTGGCCGGGCGCTGGGCCTCCCGCGACACCCAGCTCGGCGGCCGCCGGATCCGCTCCGGCGACCTGCTGCTCCTCGGTCTCCAGGGCGCCAACTCCGACCCCCAGGTCCGCACCGACAGTTCGGCGCTCACCGGCGGCAACAACGCCCACTTCTCCTTCGGTCACGGGGAGCACCGCTGCCCGTTCCCGGCGCAGGAGGTCGCCGAGGTCATCGCGCGGACCGGCATCGAGGTCGTCCTGGACCGGCTGCCGGACATCGACCTGGCGGTGCCCGCCGAGACGCTGACCCGGCGTCCCTCCCCGTGGCTGCGGGGGCTGAACGAACTGCCCGTGCGGTTCACACCCGTACCCGTCCTCTGAGACACCTTCACCACCCGGCCGGCACACCCCTCGTCCGGCCGGGTCCCGGGGCTGTCCCCATGCCCCGAGGGAAAACGCTTCACCCCCACCCCAGCCCTTGGAGGCACCCCCGCATGACCACCGGTACCGAAGAGACCCGCATAGTCCTGGACCCCTTCGTCGCCGACCTGGACGGCGAGAGCGCCGCGCTGCGCGCCGCGGGGCCGCTCGCCGCCGTCGAACTGCCCGGCGGTGTCCCGGTGTGGGCCGTCACCCACCACGCCGAGGCGCGCGCCCTGCTCACGGACCCCCGCCTGGTGAAGGACATCAACGTCTGGGGCGCCTGGCAGCGCGGCGAGATCGCCGCCGACTGGCCGCTGATCGGCCTCGCCAACCCCGGCCGCTCCATGCTCACCGTGGACGGCGCGGACCACCGGCGGATGCGCACCCTGGTGGCGCAGGCGCTGACCCCGCGCCGGGTGGAGCAGATGCGGGAGCGGATCTCGAAGCTGACGGAGAGTCTGCTCGACAACCTCACCGGGGACGTCGTCGACCTGAAGGCCGACTTCGCCTACCCCCTGCCCATGTACGTGATCGCCGACCTCATGGGCATCGAGGAATCCCGGCTGCCGCGCCTCAAGGAGCTCTTCGAGAAGTTCTTCTCGACGCAGACCCCGCCCGCCGAGGTCATCGCGACCCTCACCGAGCTGGCCGGGATCATGGCGGAGACGGTGGCGGCCAAGCGCGCCGAGCCGGGCGACGACCTGACCAGCGCGCTGATCCTGGCCTCCGAGGACGGCGACCACCTCACCGACGCCGAGATCGTCTCCACCCTCCAGCTCATGGTCGCGGCCGGCCACGAGACGACGATCTCCCTCATCGTCAACGCGGTCGTCAACCTGTCCGCCCACCCCGACCAGCGCGCCCTCGTCCTGTCCGGCGAGGCGGACTGGTCCGCGGTCGTCGAGGAGACCCTGCGCTACGCCACTCCGACCTCCCACGTCCTCATCCGTTTCGCCACGGAGGACGTCCCGGTCGGCGACAAGGTGATCCCGGCGGGCGACGCGCTCATCGTGTCGTACGGCGCGATCGGCCGTGACGAGAACGCCCACGGGCCCACCGCGGGCGAGTTCGACGTCAGCCGCACCGGCAAGAACCGGCACATCTCCTTCGGCCACGGGCCCCACGTCTGCCCCGGCGCCGCCCTGTCCCGCCTGGAGGCGGGCGTCGCCCTGCCCGCCCTGTACGAGCGCTTCCCGTCCCTGGACCTGGCCGTCCCCGTGTCGGAACTGCGCAACAAGCCGGTGGTGACGCAGAACGACCTGTTCGAGCTGCCGGTCCGGCTCACCGCCGAGTGAACTGACCAGGTGTGACGGCACGGCCGCCGGAGGAACCGCCACGGCCCCTCCGGCGGCCGTGCCGTCAGCACGCCCCGTCAACACGCGCCGTCTCAGCCGACGGACGACGTTTCACCGAGGTTTCCCGGAACGGCTAGGCTCCTGGCGTGGCTGATATCCAGATCCCCGCTGACCTCAAGCCCGCCGACGGACGATTCGGCGCCGGCCCCTCCAAGGTGCGGACGGAGGCACTGGACGCGCTGGCCGCGACCGGCGCCTCCCTGCTCGGCACATCCCACCGTCAGGCCCCGGTCAAGAACCTGGTCGGCAAGGTGCGCGAGGGCGTGCGCGAGCTGTTCTCCCTGCCCGACGGATACGAGGTCGTCCTCGGCAACGGCGGCTCCACCGCGTTCTGGGACGTCGCGACGCACGGCCTGATCGAGAACAAGTCGCAGCACCTCACGTTCGGCGAGTTCTCCTCCAAGTTCGCGAAGGCGGCCAAGCTCGCCCCGTGGCTCGCCGAGCCGACCGTGGTCTCCTCCGACCCGGGCACGCACCCCGAGCCGGTCGCCGAGGCGGGCGCGGACGTCTACGCCTTCACGCACAACGAGACCTCGACCGGTGTCGCCGCCCCCATCAAGCGGGTCGCAGGCGCCGACGAGGGCGCCCTCGTCCTGGTGGACGCCACCTCCGGCGCCGGCGGCCTGCCCGTCGACATCGCCGAGACGGACGTCTACTACTTCGCCCCGCAGAAGTCCTTCGCCTCCGACGGCGGCCTGTGGATCGGCGTGTTCTCCCCGGCCGCGATCGAGCGCGCCGAGCGGATCCACGCCTCGGGCCGGCACATCCCGGAGTTCTTCTCGCTGCCCACGGCGATCGACAACTCCCGCAAGAACCAGACGTACAACACCCCCGCGCTGGCCACGATCTTCCTGCTCAACGAGCAGCTCGAGTGGATCAACGGCCAGGGCGGCCTCGCCTGGTCCTCTGCCCGTACGAAGGACTCCTCGACCCGCCTGTACCGCTGGGCCGAGGACAGCAAGTACGCCACCCCGTTCGTCACCGACGCGGCCAAGCGCTCGCAGGTCATCGGCACGATCGACTTCGCCGACGAGATCGACGCCGCCGCCGTCGCCAAGGTGCTGCGCGCCAACGGCATCGTCGACACCGAGCCGTACCGCAAGCTCGGCCGCAACCAGCTCCGCGTCGCCATGTTCCCGGCGATCGACCCGGCGGACGTCGAGGCGCTGACGCACTGCATCGACTACGTGATCGAGAAGCTGTAACCGCGGAACGACGGCGAAGGGGCGTCCGGCGCGCGAGCGCGGGGCGCCCCTTCGCCGTGCGCACAGACCGCCGGACGCCCCTCGGCCGTACGTACGGCCCGTGACCGCGGGTCAGCGGCGGCGCAGCCGCCTGAAGCCGAACACCACGGCGAAGAGGGCCGCGACCGCGATGGCGCCGACCTTCACCTCACCGCTCATCCCGTCGCCGCTCCCGCCCCCGGCGGCCGAACCTCCGCCCTTGGAGGACGAGTTGGAGCCGGAGCCCGCGGCACCCGGCGCGTCCTCCGGCTCCACGGGGCTGTCCGCGCCCTCACTGCCGTACATGAGCCTCGATCCGTCGGGCGTGTAGGTGATCGACTCACCCTGGCCCTGGAGGGGCGCGTTCAGGCGCTCCAGGCGTTTGATCCGGCCGTCGTTCCACGCGTAGGCGATACCGCCGAAGTAGCCGCGCACGGCGAGCTGCCGGCCGTCGGGGGAGAACGCGCCGTCCGTGACCCACAGGTCGATCGTGGCGACGGGCTTGAAGACGTTGGTCGAGGTGGCGGAGAGCTCGGCGGGACCTTCGTAGAGGTGGCCGCCGTCCTCGTCCTTGTCGGCGATGTAGACGCGCCCTGTCTTGGGATGCACCATCAGCGCCTCCGCGTTGCGGGGACCGTCCGAGTACTTCACGACGTACTGGGTGGCGCGGATCGTCTGGTCCTTGAGCACCTTCGGCTCGGGGAGCTTGTAGACCCACACGTGGTCCCACTTGCCGCCGAGGTTGTCGCCGATGTCGCCGACGTACAGATCGCCGTCGGGGCCGAGGGAGATCGCCTCGACGTCCCGGGGCGCGCCGACCCCGCTCATGGTGATCCTGGCGACGGTCTCGCCCGTACGGCTGTCGACCGCGTACAGGTACGGCCCGTCGTCGCTGTCGTTGTGGGTCCAGTAGACGCCCGGGTGGATGCGTGAGGCGGCGAGGCCGCTGGACTCCTTGATCCGGGGGTCCTTGACGGTGAATCCCCCGTCCCCTCCGTCGGCGAGGGCGGGCGCCGCCAGAGCGAGGACGAGGGCCGCTCCGGCAAGGGCTCCGGCGGCGGCTCCGGACACGTACGAGTGGGATCGGCGCATGGCCCAAGCCTGCCATCCCACCGGCCCGTTCACGCCGCCGCCCACCCGGACGCATACCGCCCGGCCCCCGCTCCCCGCCCGGACCGGTGCGCCGCGCCGGACCCCGCGCGGGCGTGTCCAGCCTCACACCGTCCGGGCCCATGCCACCCGGGCCGATCGTCCATGATGATCGGATGCTCAGGTTCATGCCCGTCGGCGACTCCATGACGATCGGTAGCGCGGGCGAACACACGTGGCGCTACCGGATGTGGCAGCACCTGCGCGCGACGTACGGGGGCCCGTTCAAGATCGTCGGCCCGCGCGAGACGCTCCACGACAAGGCGACGGACTCCCCCGGCTCGTACGAGTACGCGGACCCGGAGTTCCCCCGCGCCCATCTGGCCGGCTGGGGCGAGGGCTGGCTGCACATGGCCCCGCTGATCCGCGAGGCGGTCCGCGCCCAGCGCGCCGACGTCCTGCTGGTCTCGCTCGGCCTCATCGACCTCGGCTTCTACACCAACGCCGTCCAGACCGCCGACAACGTCCGCGTCTTCGTCGCCGAGGCCCGCGCCGCGAACCCGCGCGTCCGCATGGTCCTGCTCACGGTGATACCGAACGTCCGCGCCCGGGACGACGCCCCCTTCGCCGCCGAGGTGGCCGCGTTCAACGAACTCCTCGCCAAGACGGTCGCCGACCTCGACGAACCGCGCTCCCCGCTGCTGCTCGCGTCCCCGCCCACCTCGTACGACGTCGACTTCGACACCTACGACGGCACGCACCCGAACGCGAGCGGCGAGCACAAGATCGCGGAGAGTTTCGCCGAGGCGATGCACCAGGCCTGGGACCTGTGCGAGCCGTACACGGCCCAGCCGGCCTGACAGCCGCGTCCGGCACCCTCCCCCGCGTGCGGTCGTGCCGGCGAGGGCGTCGGCGGCACGGCCGCTCGCCCGGCGGCCGCCCTCGCGAACCAGATATAGATGATCGATCCCGAGGGACGCTCAGCCTCGCCCCATTCGCACCCGTTTGACGTCGCCAAGCATCAATTTTGACATCGCGATTGTCGCTACATAGAGTAATTCTCCGATTACTCATGGGTGAGGGTGGGCATGGCGCGCGTTCTGGGCGTGGTTCGTCTGTCGAGGGCGTCCGACGAGACCACATCGCCCGAGCGTCAGCGTCGGTCCATCCAGCGATGGGCCGATCACGAGGGGCACGTCGTCGTGGGGTGGGCCGAGGACATCGACGTGTCCGGCGGGGTCGAGCCCTGGAAGCGTCCGGAGTTCGGCAAGTGGCTTCCCTCGACCATCGGGAAAGAGGTCAGCGCGATCGAGCATCGGATCGCGTTGGAGGAGTCGCGCGCCGACGAGTTCGACATCGTCTGCGCGCTGAGGATCGACCGTCTCTCGCGACGCGTGCTCCACGTGCACGCCCTCCTGGAGTGGTGCCAGGAGAACCGCAAGGAGGTCGCGACCGTGGAGGACGGGATCGACCTCAACACCCAGATGGGGAAGCTCCTCCTCAGCCTGATCGCGTCCTTCGCGGAAGGGGAGCTCGAGGCCATCAGAGTGCGGGCCAAGTCCTCGTACAACCACTTGGTCAAGGAGGGACGCTGGCGCGGCGGCCGCACGCCGTACGGCTACCGCCAGGAGAAACAGGAGACCGGCGGTGGGTGGAAGCTCGTCCCTGACGACTACGGGACCGACACCGCCGGGACGCTGCGTGAGATCGTCCGCCGTCTCATCGCGGGCGAGTCGGCGAACAGCATCGCCCAGTGGCTCAACAGGGACGCATCGAAGACTCCGACGTCACTCGACGCTCAGATGATCCGCACCGGAAGACCTCCGAAGGGGAGCCGCTGGACCGCGGCGAACACGGCCAAGGTCGTGCGCTCCCGCTGCGTCCTGGGGCAGATGGAGGTATCCGAGGAGACGACGGTCGGCGGGAAGAAGGCGACCCGACGCTCGATCGTCCGGGACCGGGACGGGCTGCCGCTCCAGCGCGCAGAACCTCTGATCACGCAGGAGGAATGGGAGCTGGCCAACAAGAAGCTGGACGAGAACACCAGCAAACGCAACGGCAACCGCAAGGGCGGATCGCCCCTGCTCCGCGTCGCGTTCTGCGCATGTGGGGAGCCGGCGTACCTCGGACCTGGGCGTAACTGGCCCCACTACCGATGCGCCTCCCGTACCACGCACAGACCGTGTCCGACCGGAAGCAAGGGCATCGCGGCGCACACACTGGAGAACGCCGCGGAAAGGGTGTTCCTCCTCGCTGCGGGGGATACCGAGATCCTCCGGAAGGTCTTCCGGCCGGGCGTGGACTACACCCGTGACATCGAGGAAGTGAGCCGCGCTCTGGCGGACCTGACGGAGGACCGCGAGGCGGGCCTCTACTCCAGTGAACTGGGCAAGCGGGAGTACCGGGAGGCGTACAAGCGCCTGGACGCGCGACGTGAACAGCTCATCGCGCAGCCCACGCGCCCGGACGCCTGGGAGGAGACCCGACAGGAGAGACCTACCGGGAACGGTGGAGCACGCTGTCGAGCCAGCACGAAAAGGGCAGGGAGCTACGCGCCGCGGGAGTCAAGGCCATCATCCACGCGGAGCCGCTTTCCGAGACGGCCGCTGCGCAACTCGTCGCTCTCGACGGCCATGACGGGATGTCGCAACACACAGTCGGGAGGGTTCAGATCCTGATCCCGACGGACTTCAAGCAGCGTCTGCGCAACGTGGCCGGGCAGCCCTAGGCAGCAGCGGCGGAAAAGACTCTCGGAAGCGACACCCGACGAAGCACTGGATGCCCTTGCCTGGAGCGGACTCGAAGCAGTTGGCTTGTGGTCCATGAAGTACACGCAGCTCGGACGCACCGGACTCAAGGTCAGCCGACTCGTTCTCGGCACGATGAACTTCGGTCCGCAGACAGACGAATCAACCAGCCACGGCATCATGGACGCCGCTCTCGATGCGGGAATCAACTTTGTAGACACGGCCAACGTCTATGGGTGGGGCGAGAACAAGGGCCGCACCGAGGAGATCATCGGCGCTTGGTTCGCCAAGGGCGGCGACCGCCGGGACCGGACCGTCCTCGCCACCAAGGTGTACGGGAACATGGGCACCGAGGGCGACCCGTGGCCCAACCAGGACAAGCTCTCCGCCCTGAACATCCGGCGGGCGGTCGAGGCGAGCCTGAAGCGGCTCCAGACGGACTACATCGACATCTACCAGTTCCACCACGTCGACCGGTCCACCCCCTTCGAGGAGATCTGGCAGGCCGTCGACGTCCTCGTACAGCAGGGGAAGATCCTCTACGTGGGGTCCAGCAACTTCCCCGGCTACAAGATCGCCCAGGCCAACGAGATCGCCGCCCGCCGCGGCGGGACCATCGGCCTGGTCAGCGAGCAGTGCCTCTACAACCTCGCCGAGCGCCGCGCCGAGATGGAGGTCATCCCGGCCGCCGAGGAGTACGGGCTCGGTGTCATCCCCTGGTCGCCGCTGCACGGCGGCCTGCTGGGCGGAGTGATCAAGAAGGAGATCGAGGGCGGCCGCCGGGCGAGCGGCCGGTCCGCCGACGCCCTCGCCGACACGGCCGTACGCGCCCAGATCCAGGCGTACGAGGATCTGCTCGAGAAGCACGGTCTGGAGCCCGGAGAGGCCGCGCTGGCCTGGCTGCTGACCCGCCCCGGCGTCACGGGACCCATCGTGGGCCCGCGCACCGCGGAACAGCTCGCATCGGCGCTGCGCGCGGTGGAGCTGGAACTGTCGGAGGACGTCCTGGAGGGTCTCGACGCGATCTTCCCGGGCCCGGGCCCGTCCCCCGAGGCATTCGCCTGGTAGAGGAACCGTCCCCGCAGGACGTTCGCCGCGTGGCGGGGCCGCGGCCACAGGGCGTTCGCCTCGGAGCGGGGCGGTGGCCGCAGGGCGTTCGCCTCGCTGCGCGGCCGCGCGTCCGGCGTCCGGCGGTGGCGGTCGCTATCTGACCGCCGCCGCCATGGCCACGACGAAGAACATCAGCACGAGCACACCGGCCATGATCCGGTTACGGGTCTTCGGGTTCACGCCACCGAGGTTAACGGGCCGCCGGGCCGGTCCCGTCGCCCGCCCCCAGCGGGCAACCGGCCACTGTCTCGTATCGGGGCTGCTCACCGGGCACTCCGGACGTCGGCAGGTTGCTGCGGACGAGACACAGCTCACCCACCGTCCAGGGGTTTCCGGCGAACGCGTCCAGCGCGGCGACGTACGGCTTGAAGTCCGCGGAGTCGCGGCTGCGGGCCACCGTCAGATGCGGCCGGTAGCGACGGTGCTCCTCCATCTCGACGCCCGCCTTGCGTCCCGCCGCCTCCGCCCGGTCCGCCAGCAGCCGCATGGTCGCGATGTCCCCCGCGGCGCCCACCCACAGGGCCCGCCCGCCGAAGTGCCCGCCGCCGCGCAGGGACAGCGCGAACGGGTCGGTGCGCCGGCCGGCCCGCAGCAGCCGCTCCGTGAGGTCCGGGACGATCTCGTCGGCGACCTCGCCGTAGAACGCGAGCGTGAAGTGCCAGCCGGGGCGGCCCGTCCAGCGCAAGGCGTCCGCTCCCGGCATCCGCCGCAACGCGTCCACGTCCGGGGCCAGTTCACGCACCGCACCGGCGGGGGGCAGCACCGCAGCGAAGAGTCTCATGCGCCCCAGCCTTCCAGGGAACGACGGTCGGCACACGGGAGTATGCGAGGCGGCCGGGCGCTTCCGCCCTTCCCGCGGGAACGTGCCGGGGCCACTGCCGCGGGTCCGCGCGGTGGCCGGAGACGCGCGAGAGGCGGCCGGCCGCTGCGCGCGGGCCGACCGCCTCCGAACCGCCTCGTCACACGGCGGTGGGTTCACATGACGGTGGGGTCACATGGCGATGGGGTCACACCGCCGTGGGGTCACACCGCGGTGGGGTCACACCGCGGTGGGGTCACACCGCGGTGACGAGCTGCTCCTCGCTCCGCACACGCGGGACGAAACGGATCCGGGGGCGGCCGTGATGCCACCCGAGGGAGACCCGCAGCCCGCCGAGGCGGGCCAGGACCAGACCGATCGCCGTCGCCGAGGCCATCGCGACCAGTCCGCCGAGCGCGAAGCTCACACGGGGCCCGTAGACGTCGGTGACCCAGCCGATCAGCGGCGCGCCGAGCGGTGAGCCGCCCACGAAGACCATCATGAACAGCGCCATGACCCGGCCGCGCATGGCCGGGTCGGTGGCCATCTGGACCGAGGTGTTCGCGGTGACGTTCACCGTCAGCCCGAAGACGCCGATCGGGATCATCAGGAGCGAGAACAGCCAGAGCGTGGGAGCCATGGCGGCCACCACCTCCAGCGCGCCGAAGGCCACCGCCGCCGCGATCAGCACGCGCAGCCGGGCCGTGCCGCGCCGGGCCGCGAGCAGCGCCCCGGCCAGCGAACCCAGTGCGATGAGCGTGTTGAAGAGGCTGTAGGCCCCGGCGCCCGAGTCGAAGATGTCGTCCGCGTACGCCGACAGCCAGACGGGGAAGTTGAAGCCGAAGGTGCCGATGAAGCCGACGAGGACGATCGGCCAGATCAGTTCCGGGCGCCCCGCGACGTAGCGGAGGCCCTCGCGGAGCTGGCCCTTGGCGCGCGGCGCCCGCTCGACGACGTGCAGTTCACGGGACCGCATCAGCAGCAGGCTCGCCAGCGGGGCCACGAACGACAGGCCGTTCAGCAGGAAGGCCCAGCCGGTGCCCACGCCGGTGATCAGGAGGCCCGCGACGGCGGGTCCGACCAGCCGCGCGGACTGGAAGTTGGCCGAGTTCAGGCTGACCGCGTTCTGGAGCTGGCCGGGGCCGACCATCTCGGAGACGAAGGACTGGCGTGCCGGGTTGTCGACGACGGTGGCCATACCGGCGGCGAACGCGGCGAGATAGACGTGCCAGACCTGGACGTGTCCGGAGAGGGTGAGGCCGGCGAGCGCGAGGCCGGTGAGGGCCATCGCCGTCTGCGTCACCAGGAGTGTGGGCCGCTTGGGGAGGCGGTCGACGAGAACACCGCCGTACAGGCCGAAGAGCAGCATCGGCAGGAACTGCAGCGCGGTGGTGATACCGACCGCGGCGGAGGAGCCGGTGAGACTGAGCACCAGCCAGTCCTGGGCGATGCGCTGCATCCAGGTGCCGGTGTTGGAGACGACCTGGCCCAGGAAGAACAGGCGGTAGTTCCGGATCTTCAGCGAACTGAACATCGAGGAGGAGCGGGGGGAGTCGCGGGTGGCCGGGGAGTCGTGGGTGGCTGGTGCGGGGGCGGAGTGTGCTCCGGGTCCCGTACTCAAAAGGGCTCGCCTCCAGTGCGATCGAGGACGTCGGCGTCATGGGGCGTCGGCGCTTGCGGGGAAGGGCGGACCCTCCGTTGCTCCGAGATCGGCGATCCGAACCGAGATCAGCGATCTCGGCCGAGACCGGTGATCCGATTCGTGACCGGTGATCAGGACCAAGATCAGTGATCTCGGCCGAGACCAGTGGTCCGAGTCGTGACCGGTGATCCGAACCGAGATCAGCGATCCGAACCGAGATCAGTGATCCGGACCGGGATCGGGATCGGGGAGCGAAAGAGGGCCGTCGTCGTTCAGATGTGCGCGAGCTTCTCCAGGACGGGAGCGGCTTCGCGGAGCTTGGCCCATTCGTCCTCGTCGAGGACCTCGACCAGTCCGGCCAGGAACGCGTTCCGGCGGCGGCGGCTCTCCTCGAGCATCACCTCGGCCTTGTCGGTCTGCGTCACCACCTTCTGGCGCCGGTCCTCGGGGTGCGGCTCCAGCCTGACCAGCCCCTTGGCTTCGAGCAGCGCGACGATGCGGGTCATCGACGGCGGCTGCACATGTTCCTTGCGGGCGAGTTCGCCGGGCGTGGCGCTGCCGCAACGGGCGAGGGTGCCGAGCACCGACATCTCGGTGGGGCTCAGCGACTCGTCGACTCGCTGATGCTTGAGTCGACGCGACAACCGCATCACTGCGGAGCGCAAGGCGTTCACGGCGGCCTCGTCGTCGCCATGGGTGAGGTCAGGCATGTTCTTTAGCGTAACTCATTACCCTCGCTAAAGAACAACCGGGCCCTGTGAAACGCGCCATCGGACGCGGGGATCACTCATACGAGTGAGATCGCTCCGGAAAGTGACCCGTATCCGGTCGGGAAGCGGCGACCCTCGACTCCATGGGGACCAGCGTGCTCAGCCTGCGTATCGACGGGGAGCTGCTCGACCGGCTCCGCGACCATGCCGCGAAACGCGGAATGAGCGTCCAGGACTATGTGGTCCGGACGCTCATTCGCGACGACTTCGACCAGCGGTTCCAGACCGCCGTCGAGGAGACGGAGAAGTTCTACGGGGTCACCTGACCCCGCGTGCGCCGCCGGGGGTCGGATCACCCCCGCACGGCCGGTGCCGCTCAGGTCAGGCCGAGGGCCGGCATGAGGTAGTAGAAGGTGAACACCGCCGCCACCACGTACATGGCGACCGGGATGTCACGACCCCGGCCCGCCGCGAGGCGCAGCACGACGAAGGTGATGAAGCCCATCCCGATGCCGTTGGTGATCGAGTAGGTGAACGGCATCATCATCATCGTCACGAAGGCCGGGATGGCGATCGTGTAGTCCGCCCAGTCGATCTCCTTGACCGAGTGGGACATGATCAGGAAGCCGACCGCGATCAGCGCGGGGGTGGCCGCCTGGGACGGGACCATCGTGGCGACCGGGGTCAGGAAGAGGGCGACGGCGAACAGCGCGCCGGTGACCACGTTCGCGAAGCCCGTGCGAGCACCCTCGCCGACGCCGGCCGTGGACTCCACGAAGCACGTGGTGGCCGACGAGGAGGAGGCGCCGCCCGCGGCGACGGCGATGCCGTCGACGAAGAGGACCTTGTTGATGCCGGGCATGTTGCCCTGCGCGTCCGTCAGCTTGGCCTCGTCGCTGATGCCCATGATCGTGCCCATCGCGTCGAAGAAGCACGACAGCAGCACGGTGAAGACGAACAGGATGCCGGTCAGCACCCCGACCTTGCCGAAGCCGCCGAACAGGCTGAACTGGCCGATCAGGCCGAAGTCCGGGCTGGCGACGGGGTTGCCGGGCCACTTCGGGGTGGTCAGACCCCAGGACGGGATGGTGGTGACGGAGTTGATGATCACCGCGGCGACCGTCATGGTGACGATCGAGATGAGGATGGCACCGGGCACCTTGCGCACGATGAGCGCGAGGGTCAGCAGCGTGCCGAGGATGAAGATCAGGACGGGCCAGCCGTGGAGATGGCCGTCGCTGCCGAGCTGGAGCGGGACCGTCGTCTGGGCGATGTCCGGGATGCGGGTGACGAAGCCGGAGTCGACCAGGCCGATCAGCATGATGAACAGGCCGATGCCGATCGCGATGCCCTTGCGCAGGCCGAGCGGCACCGCGTTCATGACGCGCTCTCGCAGACCGGTGGCGACCAGGAGCATCACGATGAAGCCCGCGAGGACCACCATGCCCATGGCGTCCGGCCAGGACATCCGGGGCGCGAGCTGGAGGGCGACGACCGTGTTGACGCCGAGGCCGGCGGCCAGCGCGATCGGCACGTTGCCGATGACGCCCATGAGGAGCGTGGTGAAGGCCGCGGTCAGCGCGGTCGCGGTCACGAGCTGCCCGTTGTCGAGGTGGTGCCCGTACATGTCCTTCGCGCTGCCCAGGATGATCGGGTTCAGCACGATGATGTACGCCATCGCGAAGAAGGTGGCGAAACCGCCGCGGATCTCGCGCGGAAGGCTGGAGCCCCGCTCGGAGATCTTGAAGAAGCGGTCGAGAGCGCTCTGCGCGGGCCGGGACTCCGGCTCCTGCGGGGCGGGGGCCTTGGTGGCGGCCGAGGTGGACATGCGGGTCCTCAAACGTGCAGGGGGACGGGACGTGATCGAGCCTGGTCAGTGGTCGTACACCAGCAGGTTCCCCCAGGTCGCAGTTGGTGTTTTCTACGAATACAACTGGCCAGACTCGGACCGTTTCAGTATGAACATATGAGTCAGAAATCGCTATCTCCGCGCGTAGACCCCTGTGGCACAAGGGAGACAGGGTGCGAACACAACCGATCGCCGAGCCTCGTAAGCTGTGCACATGGCGAAGTGGACCCCCAAGCACGAGGCGCCGGAGCCCCTGGAGGGCCCCGTCGTCGCCACCATCACGGGCGGCACGATCCTCTGGTTCGTCCTCTTCCTGGTGCAGCTCCCGTTCTACGGCTGGTTCGACGACCACGGACACCTGTGGTGGCTGTGGACCTGCCTGGCCGGCGCGGGCCTCGGGCTGATCGGCGTCTGGTACGTCCGCAAGCGTGACGCCGCGATCAAGCGCGCTCAGGCGGGCGGCTCCCCCGCCGCCCCCGTGACGGAGTAGGGGACCTTCTCCACCCACGGCAGCATGACCCGCGGCTCCGAGTCCTCCCCAGGTCGGAACTTTGGCGCACTCGGCGGGTGAAGCCGCATATCCGCACGTACCGTCGAAGGCATGACCCACACCGACGCGGGCGCCGGACTGGATCCCGTTCACCCCGTGCCCATACCCGCCTCCCGGCGGGCCGAGGGGTTGTCGGCCGCCGAGGTGGCCGAGCGGGTCGCGCGCGGCGAGGTGAACGACGTCCCTGTACGCAGCAGTCGCTCCGTGGGCGAGATCGTCCGGGCGAACGTGTTCACCCGCTTCAACGCGATCATCGGCGTGCTCTGGCTGGTCATGCTGTTCGTGGCGCCGTTCCAGGACAGCCTGTTCGGCTACGTGATCATCGCCAACACCGGGATCGGCATCATCCAGGAGTGGCGCGCCAAGAAGACGCTGGACTCGCTCGCGGTGATCGGCGAGGTGAAACCCACCGTCCGCAGGGACGGCGTCGCCTCCGAGGTGCGCTCGTCGCAGATCGTGCTCGGCGACCTCATCGAGATCGGGCCGGGCGACAAGGTCGCCGTCGACGGCACCTGCGCGGAGGCCGACGGGCTGGAGATCGACGAGTCGCTGCTCACCGGCGAGGCCGACCCCGTGGTCAAGCACGTCGGCGACCCGGTGATGTCCGGCAGCTTCGTCGTCGCCGGCAGCGGCGCCTTCACGGCGACGAAGGTGGGCCGGGGGGCGTACGCGGCGCAGCTCGCGGAGGAGGCCTCGCGGTTCACGCTCGTCCACTCCGAGCTGCGCAGCGGCATCTCCACGATCCTCAAGTACGTGACGTGGATGATGATCCCGACCGCCATCGGCCTGGTCATCAGCCAGCTCGTCGTCAAGCAGCACGGCTTCAAGGACTCCGTCGCGCGGACCGTCGGCGGGATCGTGCCGATGGTCCCGGAGGGCCTGGTGCTGCTCACCTCCGTCGCCTTCGCGATCGGCGTCATCCGCCTCGGCCGAAAACAGTGCCTCGTCCAGGAACTTCCCGCCATCGAGGGCCTCGCCCGCATCGACACCGTCTGCCTCGACAAGACGGGCACCCTCACCGAGGGCGGCATGGATGTCACCGAGCTACGGCCGCTCGGAGACACCGACGAGTCGTATCTGCGCAAGGTCCTCGGCGCGCTCGGCGAGTCGGATCCGCGGCCGAACGCCTCCCTCCAGGCGATCATCGCCGCCTACCCGGACAGCGAGGAGTGGCGCTGCACCCAGTCCCTGCCCTTTTCCTCCGCCCGCAAGTACAGCGGCGCCGGCTTCAGCGAGGGCAACGGCGAGTCCAGCGCCTGGCTGCTCGGCGCCCCCGACGTCCTGCTGGAACCCGGGGACGCGGCTCTCGCCGAGACCGAGCGGCTCAACGAGGCGGGCCTGCGGGTGCTGCTGCTGGCGCGGACCACCAAGGACCTCGACGACCCCGCCGTCGCGGAGGCCGCCCGGCCCGCCGCACTGATCGTGCTGGAGCAGCGGCTGCGTCCTGACGCGGCCGACACCCTGCGCTATTTCGCCGAGCAGGACGTCAAGGCCAAGGTCATCTCCGGCGACAACGCGGTGTCGGTGGGAGCGGTCGCCGGAAAGCTGGGACTCACCGGCGAGGTCGTGGACGCGCGACGGCTGCCGGACGAGCGCGAGGAGATGGCCAAGTCCCTGGAGAAGGGCACGGTCTTCGGGCGGGTCACCCCGCAGCAGAAGCGGGACATGGTCGGCGCCCTGCAGGCCGGCGGGCACACGGTGGCGATGACCGGCGACGGCGTGAACGACGTCCTGGCCCTGAAGGACGCCGACATCGGGGTGAGCATGGGCTCGGGGTCCGAGGCGACCCGCGCGGTGGCCCAGATCGTGCTGCTGAACAACAGCTTCTCGACCCTGCCCTCGGTGGTCGGGGAGGGGCGCCGGGTCATCGGGAACATCACCCGGGTCGCGACGCTGTTCCTGGTCAAGACGGTCTACTCGGTGCTGCTGGCCGTGCTGGTGGTGTGCTGGCAGGTGGAGTATCCCTTCCTGCCGCGTCATCTGACCCTGCTGTCCACCCTCACGATCGGCGTCCCGGCCTTCTTCCTCGCCCTCGCCCCGAACAAGGAGCGCGCCCAGCCCCACTTCGTACGGCGGGTGATGCGGTACTCGATCCCGGGCGGCGTGGTCGCGGGCACGGCGACCTTCGCGATGTACCTGATCGCGCGCCACTACTACACGGGAGAGGGCTCGCTGGAGGCGGAGACGAGCGCCGCGACGCTGACGTTGTTCCTGGTCTCGATGTGGGTGCTCGCGATCATCGCCCGGCCCTACACCTGGTGGCGGATCTGCCTCGTCGCCTCGATGGGCGGGGCGTTCCTGCTCGTGCTCGTGGTGCCGGGGCTCCAGCACTTCTTCGCGCTGAAGCTGGTCGGCACGACGATGCCGTGGATCGCGGTGCTGATCTCGGTGACAGCGGCGGCCGTCCTGGAGTTCCTGTGGAGATGGGTCGACCGCCGCGTTCCCGCGTAGAGCTACGTGACCGACTACTGCACGTCGACGTAGTCACCCGTGGCGTTGACGGCCGGGGTGGTCGAGGTGCCCGCGAAGCTGTAGCGGTAGTAACCGTCGACGGTGGCCGTCGTGGTCGTCTTCAGGTTGCCGGTGCTGTCCGACTTGATCGTCTTGAGCGTGGTGTAGGTGCTGCTGCTCTTCTTGCGGAACTGCAGCTTCACCGACTGGCCCGTGTAGCCGTGGTAGGCGTTGTCCTCCCAGTTGGCGCGGGAGAGCTTGCCGGTGACCGTGACGGTCTTGCCCTTCTTCACCGGCTCCGGCGCGGCGTTGACGGTCAGCTTGGAGTAGCGCTGGACGTTGGGGGAGGTGAAACCGCCCTGGTCCGCAACTCCGACCTTGCTCAGGTCGATGTTCTCGTCGGCCGGGTCCTCGCCGTTGTACGCGATGGCCAGACCGGCGGCCTTCCAGGCGCCCGCGTCCGAATTGAACAGCTCTCCCTCGGCCGGGTAGATGTCGATGACCGCCTTGCAGGAGGCGGCGGTCGCCGAGGTGGCGGTGCAGGTCCCCGGGTTGTTGCCGAAGAGCAGGTTGTCCGGCGTGTCGAACGAGCCCTTGTAGAGGTAGGGGCCGTTCAGGAAGTCGTCGGCGGTGATGTCGACGTCGGCCCCGTGGTTCAGGGTGTACGTGACCGGGACGACCACGTGGTTGCTGATGCCGACGGTGATGGCCTTGCCGCCGTTGACCTTGATGTTGGAGAAGCTGGCGTCAAGGTCGTACGGAACGCCGTCGACAGCGCCGGTCGAGCCGGTGTAGACGGTCTTGCCGGACGCGGCGTGGGCGGCCTCCCGCACCTTGGCGACGTCGGTGCGGTACGAGGAGGAGTCGGCGGCGTGGGCGCCCGGCACGACGAAGGCGGAGAGAGCCAGGGCGCCGGAGACGGCGGCCACAGTGGCACGTATGCGCATGCAATCCCCAAGAGGAGAAGGGGCCCCGACGGTGGTCGTTCCTTACGGTTCGTCTTCACACGGGGCCCACGTGTTGGTGGAGCCTGTTGGCTCGGAAGAGGAGATCACTCAGGCGAGTGAATGGTTGTACGGGAGATGAAATCTTTGTACGACTCTTTCGAACGGCCGTGGATCCCCGGCCCGTGGGCCGGGGATCCACGGCCGGGCTCAGGGCCGAGCTCGGCTCATGGGCTACCGGACGTCGACGTGGTCGCCCGTGGCGTTGACGGCCGGGATGGTGGCCGTACCCGCGGTCGCCGTACCCGCGAAGCCGTAGCGGAAGGAGCCGTCGACGGTGGCCGTCGCGGTCGTCTTCAGGCTGCCGTGGCTGTCCGTCCCGATGGCGCTTCTCGAATGGCCGTACGAGAAGCGAAATCTTTGTGCGGTGCATACGGGGATCGGGACGGGGATCGGGACGGAGACCGGGACAAACGGAAATCCCCGGCCCTGGGGCCGGGGATTCCTGGTGGCATCGGGTGTTCAGGTATTACCGGGTGTTCCGGTGTTACTGCACGTCGACGTAGTCACCCGCGGCGCTGACGCCCGGGGTGGTCGTGGTGCCCGCGAAGCTGTAGCGGAAGTACCCGTCGGCGGTGGCCGTCGTGGTCGTCTTCAGGTTGCCGGAGCTGTCCGTGGTGACCGTCTTGACCGTGGTGTAGGTGCTGCTGCCCGCCTTGCGGAACTGCAGCTTCACCGGCTGGCCCGTGTAGCCCTGGTACTTGTGGTTGTCCCAGTTCGCGCGGGTCAGGGCGCCGGTGACCGTGACGGTCTTGCCCTTCTTGACGGGCTCGGGCGCGGCGTTGACCGTCAGCTTCGACAGACGCTGGACCTTCTGGGTGCCCAGGTCGCTCTGCCACTTGAAGTGCTCGCTGTTGTCGAGCGCGACCGCGCCGACCTTCCAGGAACCGGCCTGGGAGTTGGCCAGGTCGTCGTAGTCGCCGGTGGCGGCCGGACGGAACTGGATCTTGGCCGTGCACTTGAGCACGGTGGAGGAGGAGGCGGTGCAGGTGCCGGGGTCGTCGCCGCCGATGAGGGCTTCGCTCGGCTCGGTGATCGAGGTACCGCGGTAGAGCAGCGGACCGCTCATGAAGGAGCTCGCGCTGAGGCTCGCGGGGTGCGTCACGGTGTAGGTCGCGCTGACCTCGACCTTCGCGGAGGCGCCGACCACGATGTTCTTGCCGCCGTTGATCACGACGTTGGAGACGGTGACGCCGGACAGCGGGTTGCCCGCGGCCTGCGCGGCCGGCACGGCGAAAGCGGAAAGGGCCAGGGCGCCGGTCACGGCGGCCACGGTGGCTCGTATACGCATGGGGTTCCCCAGGTGGAGAAAGGGGGTCCCGGCGGTGGTCGTTCCTCACGGCTCGTCGTCTGCACGGGACCCAAGTGATCGGTGAGTCTGTTGACTCAAGGAGTGAGATTAGTGAGGGGTGGGACTGGTTGTACGGGCGGGGTGAAGAAGTCGCAGTTTTTAGGTTCGCGTTACGCGGGGATGGCGAAACACGGAGAAAAGCCCGGCCCCGGAATTCCCGTGACCGGGCGAAACGTGCCGTCCGAATACGGCGGGACCCGACCGGCTCGAATACGTCGGAACCCGACCGACCGGCCCGACCGGCCGGCTCGACCGACCCGCCCGACCGACCCGCCCGACCGGCCCGACGGGCTGGCTCGACCGACCCGACCGGCCCGACCGCCCGGCCCGCCGTGAACGGTCGGTCGGGGGCGGTCAGTCGAACCAGCGGTCCCGGGCCAGCTCCTCCGTGCGGGATGGGTCCTCCAGCAGCGCGGCGACCTCGAAGCGGCGCGGCCACTGGCCCGCCGCCCAGGCGAGTCCGGCGGCGACACCCTCCAGGGTGGAAGCGTGCAGGACCCCGTCCCGGGTGCGGCGCCAGTCCAGTTCGGTGCCGTCGACCACGAGCTCCTCGTGCTCCATGTACGAGGCGGGGGTCGCGGGGCCCAGCAGGACCCGTACGGACTCCGGTACGTCGTGCTCGGTGCCCTCGGAGGTCACCTCGCCGGTGACGGACTCGCTGAGCCGGCGCACCTGGAACAGCTCGGCGAGCTCGGCGGCCCGCGCCGGAGGCACCGGCAGCAGCGGCATCCCGTCGGTGAAGGCCAGCAGATCCGGGGAGTCCACGACCACCGCGTCGGCCGCGTCCACGACCCGCACCTCGCCGTCCACGACCGCCCGCAGCTCGTCCGGCAGGGTCACCCGCTCGGGGTCGAGATCGGCCAACGCACTGTACAGGCCGTGCAGTTGGGCACCGGAGACCGGACGGTCGGGTTCCGCGAGCCGGTCGAGCAGTTCGGCCGCGCCGCCCGGCTCGTCGAGCAGGGCGGCCACGGAGGTACGGACACCGAGCGCCCGCAGGACCTGCTCGTCGTCGAAGCCGGTCGCGTCGGCCTCGTCGTACAGGCCGCGCAGCAGCGGATCGCCGCCGGCGGCCAGCAGACCGGCCGGCCGGCGCCCGTCGAGCACCGGATGCCCGCGCAGCCACCACGCCGTGTGCGGCCGGACGATCTCGTGCGTGCCGTCCGGGAGCAGGACGCGCACCTGCTGGATGATCGCGTCCCGCAGCGGCGGCTGGGCGAGCAGCGCCAGGGCCTGCGGCCACCGGTCGTCGTCCACCAGGTCCAGATCCCGTACGGCCACGATCTCGGTCGCGACGGGCGGCACCGGCGAGTCGGGCAGCCGGTCCAGGACGTCCTCGCACCACACGTCCACCGCGTCCAGCAGACCCGCGTCGTCGGGCTCGGCGAAGTCCCCCTCGCGCGGCTCCAGTTCATCCGGGTCGAGCACGACGTCGGTGGCGCGCACCAGGGCGAAGCCGGCGAGCACGCCGCAGGCCGCCAGGGGCTGCTCGCCCCAGCGGTCGGCGAGCTCGGCGTCGACGAAGGCGAGTTCGTCCTCGCGCATGATCCGGGCGAACGGGCTGCCGGGCAGCACGAGTTCACCGGCGGGCACGAGTTCGCCCTCGTCGTCCGGCAGCGCGAGCGCGCCCAGCCAGGGCTCGTCGCCGGGTTCGAGCGCGGCGTCACGGACCAGCGCGAGGACGGTGTCCGCGAGCTCCTCCGCGTCCAGGATGTCCTCGTCCCACGCGCCGCCCTCGTCGTCGAGCGAGGCGGCCACCGCGGCCCGCACCTGCGGCGTCGTGAGCACCGCGCGGGGCGAGGCCGGCAGCGCGCCCAGCTTCTCCAGGAGGGGGTGGGCCGCGTCGGGGTGCGCGACCTTGAGGCCGAGCCTGGCGAGCGTCCCGGGGGCCACCAGGGACCCCTCGGGGGTGGGCAGCAGGATCTGGCGGGGGCCGATCGTCGTACGGCCGTCGGCCAGCGGCACCGGCAGGCCCGACAGCCGGTCCGGGTCGACCCCGGCGAGGCTGTCGTACAGGCGGTGCCACCACTCCGGGTCCTTCTCCAGGCCGGCCAGCCGGTCCACGGCCTCGGCGAGCGGGACCCGGGCGACGCCCAGCGTGCGCAGCTCCACCCGCCGTTCGAGCCCGGCGGGCAGCAGGCCGGTCAGTACCTCGGCGAGCACCCGGACGGTCTCGGCGCCCGCGCCCTCCACCACCTCGGCGTCGCGCGGCCGCAGGGCGGCGGGGGTCTCCGCGGGACTGCTCCCGGGCCAGTCCTCGGGGGTGTCGACGGCCGGCAGCCGGGCCGGCGGGGCGGCGGGCGGCAGGAACGCGGTGCGCGGCAGCCGGTCCAGGATCGCCTGGCGCAGCGCTCCGTCGAGCTCGCCCTTGCCGAGCGGGCCGGGCACCAGGTCGATGATCCCGGTGTCCACCGGCCGCCAGGCGGCGAGGAGTTCGGCGTACGCGTCCGCCGCGCGCTCCACCAGGAAGTCCGTCAGCGGGCCGGGGGCGGTGTGGCGCCGGGTGGTGTCGAGCGGGAAGGAGGCGATGAGGAGCGCGGGCACGCCGAGGGCCTCGTCGCTCGGCGTCGGCGCGTGCACGACGGGGCTGGTCCTCGGGCGGCCCGGGGCTCCCTCGGTGTCCACGGGGACGGCCCAGGTCACGGACCAGTGCGGACGCAGGCGCTCCTCGACCGGGCGGTCGGCGAGCAGGGCGGTGTCGAGGGGGCCGTGCGCCTCGGCGGTGCGGTAACGGGTGGTGCCGTCACGGGTGTCGTCGATGACGGCGCCGTGCTCGGCGGCGGTCCGGCGCAGGGTGCGGACCTCGGCGTCGCCGATCTCCACGACCACTTCCTCCAGGCCGGGGAGGGCCAGCAGGAGGGCGTCGTCGATGTTGCGCAGGAGGCGCTCGGCGAGGTCCTCGGCGGCGGTGTCGCGCAGCGGGAGGATCACGGCGGTGTCGTACGTGTCCGGGGCCGTGCCCTCGGCCGCGAACGGCAGCCTCAGCAGCGGTACGTGGCCGTCCCGTCGGCGGATCTCGTCGCCGAGGCCGGGGCTGTCCGCGGCGGTGCCGGCGGCGAGGTCGCGGGCCTCGGCGAGCGCCCAGCGGACGCCGCCGTGCCGGCCCACGACGGCGGGCTCGTCGGTGATGGCGAGGACCGCGGCGAAGCCGACGCCGTAGCGGCCCACGGCTGCCGTGTCGTGGGCGTCCCGCTTCGCTGAGGCCCTGAGGGTGGCGAGGGACTCGACGCCGACCGCGTCGAGGGGGGCGCCGGTGTTGGCCGCCACCAGGACGCCGTCGCGGAGCGTGAGGCGCAGGCGGCCGGGGGTCCCGGCGCGGGCCGAGGCGTCGGCGGCGTTCTGGGCGAGTTCCACGACGAGGCGGTCGCGGTACCCGCCGAGGACGAGGTCCTCCTCGGCGTTGGCGTCCTCGCGGAACCTGGCCGGGCTGGCCGCCCAGGCGTCCAGTACTCCGCGGCGCAGGCGGGCCGTGCCGAACGGGTCCGCACCCTCGGCAGCCGGCCGCACGAACTTACTCACGGGTTCACTCTCCCTCTCGCCTGACGCGACCGCGAATGCTGCACCGGGTCGCGGCTTGAAGGTACCGCGCGCTCTGGCCTGCTCCGGGCGGGGTCCGGGGTGCGTGGGTCGGTGGGTGGGTCGGGGCCGTGCCGGTGCATCAGCCCGTCGCCGTTGGACAAGACGTGACCGTCGGTGGCGACGGGCATCGATGTACCGG
>NZ_JBHYXD010000033.1:0-18221 GCF_042751995.1 Streptomyces sp. NPDC059371
TGGACCTTCGACCCCGTCCGCAAGCAGTACTACTGGCACCGCTTCTTCTCCCACCAGCCCGACCTCAACTACGAGAACCCGGCCGTCCAGGAGGACATCCTGGCGGCCCTCAGGTTCTGGCTGGATCTGGGGATCGACGGGTTCCGCCTCGACGCGGTCCCCTACCTCTACCAGGAGGAGGGGACGAACTGCGAGAATCTCCCCGCCACCCATCAGTTCCTGAAGCGGCTCAGGGCCGACATCGACACGCACTATCCGGACACGGTGCTGCTGGCCGAGGCGAACCAGTGGCCCGAGGACGTCGTCGACTACTTCGGCGACTTCCCCTCCGGCGGCGACGAATGCCACATGGCCTTCCACTTCCCCGTCATGCCCCGCATCTTCATGGCCGTCCGACGCGAGTCCCGCTACCCCGTCTCCGAGATCCTCGCCAAGACCCCCGCCATCCCCGGCAACTGCCAATGGGGCATCTTCCTGCGCAACCACGACGAGCTCACCCTCGAAATGGTCACCGACGAAGAACGCGACTACATGTACGCCGAATACGCGAAAGACCCGCGTATGCGCGCCA
The DNA here is from genome assembly GCF_042751995.1 of Streptomyces sp. NPDC059371. Classification (NCBI taxonomy): domain Bacteria; kingdom Bacillati; phylum Actinomycetota; class Actinomycetes; order Kitasatosporales; family Streptomycetaceae; genus Streptomyces; species Streptomyces sp. NPDC059371. The sequence goes on from NZ_JBHYXD010000033.1 coordinate 572, forward strand.
ACATCGGCATCCGCCGCCGCCTCGCCCCCCTCCTCGACAACGACCGCAACCAGATCGAACTCTTCACCGCCCTCCTGCTCTCCCTCCCCGGCAGCCCGATCCTCTACTACGGCGACGAGATCGGCATGGGCGACAACATCTGGCTCGGCGACCGCGACGCGGTCCGCACCCCCATGCAATGGACCCCCGACCGCAACGCCGGCTTCTCCTCCAGCGACCCCGGCCGCCTCTTCCTCCCCACGATCATGGACCCCGTCTACGGCTACCAGGTCACCAACGTCGAGGCCTCCATGTCCTCGCCCTCCTCCCTGCTCCACTGGACCCGCCGCATGATCGAGATCCGCAAACAGAACAAAGCCTTCGGACTCGGCTCCTACACCGAACTCCCCTCCTCCAACCCCGCCGTCCTCGCCTTCCTGCGGGAATACAAGGACGACCTGGTCCTTTGCGTGCACAACTTCTCGCGCTTCGCCCAGCCCACCGAGCTCGACCTGCGCACCTTCGACGGCAGGCACCCGGTCGAGCTCATCGGCGGCGTGCGGTTCCCGGCCATCGGCGAACTGCCCTACCTGCTGACCCTCGCCGGTCACGGCTTCTACTGGTTCCGGCTGCGCCCCGCGGTCGGGCCCGGCACCACGAGGCGATCGTGAACGCGTCCCCCTCGACAGCCCGCCCGCCCCTGAAAGGACGTGCCGTCATGGCGAACACCGCTCTGCAGCGTCCGAGCGGCCTCGACACCGCTCCGCTGCTCACCTCGCTGGCCGAGCTGCTGCGCGCCTGGCTGCCGCGGCAGCGCTGGTTCGCGGGCAAGGGCAGGCCCGTGACGGATCTGACCCTGCTGTCGACCACCGAGCTGTACCCGGGGTGTCTGCATCTGCTGGTCCGCACCGAGCACCTCGGCCCGCCCGCCCACGGCACGGCCGGCACCCCCGCGGCCGAGGACTGCTACCAACTGCTCCTCGGTGTGCGGGAGGTCCTGCCGCCACGGCTGGCCCACGCCTTCATCGGCCGGGCGAGCGCCGGCCCGCTGGCCGACCTGACCGTGTACGACGCCTTCCACGATCCGAAGGCCGCGGGACTGCTCCTGGAGCGGTTGCGCCGTTCGGGTACGGCGGGACCGCTGCGGTTCGAACGCGACCCCCGTGTGACGGTGCCGTCCGGTCTCGCGCCGCGTCTCCTCGACGCCGAGCAGTCCAACACCTCGCTGGTCTACGGAGACGCGTTCATACTGAAGGTCTTCCGGCGCGTGCAGCCCGGCATCAACCCGGACCTGGAAGTGCCCCGCGCCCTGGCCCGGCAGGGCTGCACCCGCGTCCCCGCGCCGGCCGCGTGGTTCCGGACCTCGGAGCCGCAGGAGGCGACCCTCGGCGTCCTCCAGCCGTATCTGCGGGGCGCCGCCGACGGCTGGGCGCTGGCGCTCGAGTCCCTCGGCTCACGGCACGACTTCACGGGCGAGGCGTACGAACTGGGCCGGGCCACCGCCGAGGTGCATCTGACCCTGGCCGAGGCCTTCCCCGTGGACGCGCCGAGCCCGTACCGGAACAAGCGGCTCGCGGAGGCGATGCACGGGCGTCTCGACTCCGCCGTCCGCTCCGTCCCCGAACTGCGCCCGCACGCGCCCGGGTTGCGATCGGCGTTCGACGCCCTCGCCGCCCTGGACTCCGCGGTCCGCCCCGCCCAGCGCATCCACGGCGATCTCCACCTCGGCCAGGTGCTGCGCGCCGGGCAGCGGTGGTCGGTCATCGACTTCGAGGGTGAACCCGCCCGCCCGATCAGCGAACGTCGGCGTGTCCAGTCGCCTGTACGCGATGTCGCGGGCATGCTGCGGTCCTTCGACTACGCGGCCCGCTCCCGGCAGCCCTGGCGTCCCGAGTGGGCGGAGCGCTGCCGCGAGGCCTTCTGCGCGGGCTACGCCGCCGCCGCGGCCTGGGACCCGCGCGAGGAGCCCGAACTGCTGCGCGCGTACGAGACGGACCGCGCCGTGTACGAGGTGCTGTACGAGGCACGGCACCGGCCCGACTGGCTGCCCGTACCCATGGCGGCCGTCGGACGGCTCGCCGACAGCCCCTGACGACCCGCCACCCGCCACCGATCACCGGTGACCGGTGACCACCGACCACCGACCACCGACCACCGACCACCGACCAGCCTGAGCACTCCCGCCGAACCCCCGACACCCCCCCAGTTCGAGAGGCCCAAGCCGTGACCCGCACCGCATCCTCCCGCGTTCGACGGGCCAAGCCCGCCGCCCCGTCCGCGCAGCCCGCCGCGTTGGACCCCACGGATCGGGGGCGGCTGCTCTCCGGCGCCCATCACGATCCGCACGCGCTGCTGGGTGCGCATCCGGTGCCGGGCGGAGTGGTGTTCCGGGCGCTGCGGCCGTACGCCCAGGGGGTGGCGGTGGTCGTGGACGGGAACCGTACGGCGCTGGACGATCTGGGCGACGGGCTCTTCGGCTCCGTCCTGCCGTTCGACGCGATTCCCGCCTATACCCTGGTGGTGACGTACGACGTCACCGAGTTCGAGACGCAGGACCCCTACCGGTTCCTGCCGGCACTCGGCGAGTTCGACCTGCATCTGATCGGCCAGGGCCGCCACGAGGAGCTGTGGCGAGCGCTGGGCGCCGAGCCGATGACCCACGACGGTGTGGAGGGAACGCGCTTCACCGTGTGGGCCCCGAACGCTCAAGGGGTCCGGGTCTGCGGGGACTTCTGCCACTGGGACGGCGCCGCCGGGTACCCGATGCGCTCGCTCGGATCGTCCGGCGTGTGGGAGGTGTTCCTGCCCGGCATGGGTGAGGGGACGCTCTACAAGTTCGACATCACGCGCCCCGACGGATCCCGCACCCTGCGCGCCGACCCCATGGCCCGCCGCACCGAGGTGCCTCCGGCGACCTCGTCGGTCGTGACACGGTCGTCGTACACGTGGCGGGACTCGAAGTGGATGAAGGAGCGGGCGAAGCACCGCCCGCTGCACGAGGCACCGTTCTCGGTGTACGAGGTGCATCTCCCGTCCTGGCGGCCGGGCCTGACCTACCGTCAATTGGCGGACCAGCTCCCCGCCTACGTCACCGACCTCGGATTCACCCACGTCCAGCTCATGCCCGTCGCCGAACACCCCTTCGGCGGCTCGTGGGGCTACCAGATCACCGGGTTCTACGCGCCCACCGCGCGCCTGGGCACCCCCGACGACTTCAAGTACCTCGTCGACGCCCTGCACCGCGCCGGCATCGGCGTCCTGATGGACTGGGTCCCCGCGCACTTCCCCCGCGACGACTGGGCACTCGCCGAGTTCGACGGCCGCCCGCTGTACGAACACGCCGACCCGCGACGCGCCGACCACCCCGACTGGGGCACTCTCGAATTCGACTACGGCCGCCGCGAGGTCCGCAACTTCCTCGTCGCCAACGCCACCTACTGGTGCGAGGAGTTCCACATCGACGGCCTGCGGGTCGACGCCGTCGCCTCCATGCTCTACCTCGACTACTCACGCGAAGAGGGCGAGTGGGCCCCCAACGAACACGGCGGGCGGGACAATCCCGACGCGGTGGCGTTCCTCCAGGAGATGAACGCCACCGTCTACCGCCGCAACCCCGGCGTCGTCACGATCGCCGAGGAGTCCACGGCCTGGGAAGGCGTCACCCGTCCGACGTCCGACGGGGGGCTCGGCTTCGGCCTCAAGTGGAACATGGGGTGGATGCACGACTCGCTGGAATACATGCAGCACGAGCCGATCCACCGCAAGTACCACCACAACGAGATGACCTTCTCGATGGTGTACGCCTACAGCGAGAACTACGTCCTGCCGATCTCCCACGACGAGGTCGTGCACGGCAAGCAGGCACTCGTCTCCAAGATGCCCGGCGACTGGTGGCAGCGGCGCGCCAACGCCCGCGCCTACCTCGGCTTCATGTGGGCCCACCCCGGCAAGCAACTGCTCTTCATGGGGCAGGAGTTCGCGCAGGGCGGCGAGTGGAAGGAGGCCGAGGGCCCCGAGTGGTGGCTCCTCGACCCCGCCTACTGCGCCGAAGCCGACCACCGCGGGGTCCAGGATCTCGTCCGCGACCTCAACACCCTCTACCGCGGCGAACCCGCGCTGTGGGAACGCGACACGGACCCGTCCGGCTTCACCTGGGTCGTCGGCGACGCCGCCGACGACAACGTCTTCGCCTTCCTGCGATACGCCGCCGACGGAACCCCCCTCCTCGCCGTCTCCCACCTCTCCCCCGCCGTCCGCCACGGCTACCGCCTCGGCGTCCCCGAGAACGTCCCCGCCTGGCAGGAGGTCCTCAACACGGACAGCCTCCGCTACGGCGGCAGCGACATCGTCCACCCCGAGCCCGTCAAGGCCGAGGCGATCGGTATGCACGGCCGCCCGACCAGCATCGAACTGACGCTGCCGCCGCTGGCGACGGTGTGGCTGCGGCCGGCCTGAGCCGGACCGCGGCCACCGCCGGGGGGGGGCCCGCGGGGGGGAGCGCGCGGGCCGGGCGGGGCGGGCGCGCGCGGGGGGTGGTGGTGGTGGGCGGGCCGGGTCGCCCGGCGCGCGCCCCCCCCGTCGGGACGCCCCCTTCCGGCCGAGGCGGGCTTCCCGGCCGTGAAGAGCCAGGTGTGGAAGAGACCGGAGAGGTCCTTGCCGGACTCCCGCTCGGAGAGCCGGATGAACTGGGCCGTCGTCCCGTGCCCGTCGCGGTGGACGGTGGCCCAGGTGCGCAGGACGCGGAAGAACACGGGATCGCCGACCGCCGTGCGCAGCTTGTGCAGGACCATGGCGCCCCGGGCGTACACCGGAGTCTCGAAGATGTGCTCGCCGCTGCCGGGGTCACCAGGCGAGAACGCCCAGAGGTCCTTGCCCGCGGGGGTGGCGTACAGCGTGTCGAAGGCCTTCTGCGCGCTCTTGCCGCCGTGCTGCTCGGCGTACAGCCACTCGGTGTAGGTCGCGAAGCCCTCGTTGAGCCAGATGTCCTTCCACCGGGTCAGGGTGACGGAGTCGCCGAACCACTGGTGGGCGCTCTCGTGGACGAGGGTGTCCAGGTCGGGCGCGGAGTCGTACACGGGACGGGTCTGGGTCTCCAGGGCGTAGCCGACCTGCGGGGCCCGGTCGACGATGGCTCCGGCCGCCCGGAAGGGGTAGGGGCCGAAGAGCTTGCTCTCCCAGGCCAGGACGGACGGCAGCTTCTTGACGACCGGCGCGGCGGCGGTCGCCTCGCGCGGGTCGACGGCGTTGTAGATCTTGAGGCCGTCGCGGGTGGTGTACTGCTCGACCTTGAACGTGCCGACGGTCGCCGTGGCGAGATAGGCCGCCATCGGTTCGGACTGGCGCCAGCGGAAGGTGGTCCGGCCGTTCGCGGTCCGCTGCCCGAGCAGGACGCCGTTGGATACGGCGGTGCTCCCCTTCGGCACGGTCAGGGTGAAGTCGTACGACGCCTTGTCCGTGGGGTGGCTGTTGGCGGGGAACCACGTCATCGCGCCCTGCGGCTCGCCGGCCACGAACGCGCCGTCGTCCGTGGGGATCCACCCGTCGAGGGAACCGTCGGGGTCGGTGACCGGCTTCGGGGTGCCGGAGTAGGTGACGGTGACGCGGAACTCCTGGCCCTTGCGCAGGGTGTCCTTGGGGGTGACGACGAGCTCCCGGCCGTCGCGCCGGAACGCGGCCTTGGCGTGGTCGACGGTGACGCCGGTGACCTTCAGCCCGCTGAGGTCGAGGTCGAACCGGCTCAGCCGCTGCGTGGCTCTGGCGGTGATGACCGCCTTGCCGTCGAGGTGGCGGCTGTGCGGGTCGTAACCGAGCGTCAGATCGTAGTGGCGGACGTCGTAGCCGCCGTTGCCCGAGAGAGGGAAGTACGGGTCTCCCGCGCCGGCGGAGCCCACGGTCCCTGCCGCCGTGGCGGGGCCCGCCGCGGTGAGCAGGGCGGCGATGGCCACGGGGACGGCCGCGACAACGGCCTCGCGGCGAAGGACGGTTGTGCGTCGTGCGGCCTCGTGCGGGCGTGGTGTCACGTTCGCTCCTCCGGTTCGACGGTGATCACTCGCGCACAGCCTATGAGTCCCTCCCCGCTCCGGCCCCCACGATCGGGTCAAGTCGCCGCCGTGCCGCGGGGGCCGGTGGGCCGGTCGTGCTCACACCCAGGGCGGCGGACCGTCCGGGACGAGCTGGTGGACGTCGAAGAGAACGGCGGACTCGACGCCGAGCGCCGCTCCGCCCATGCCGGCCGCCCAGGTGAGGAACGGCCGCGGTTCGAAGGCGCCCGCGCCCAGGGCCTTGGTGTACTCGGCGTGCGCCTCCAGCGAGGCGATGCCGCGTTCGAGGGGTTCGCCGGTGACGTCGACGCCGTGGGTGGGCTGTTCCGCTCCGGCGATGCAGACCATCCGGATGCCGTTCCAGGGTTCCAGACCCTCGTCGGCGAGTTCGGGGAAGATCCAGCGGTTTCCCGCGTCGCGTGCCGCGTCGAGGGCGGCCAGGCCCACGGCCCGGTGGTCCGCCTGGTTGGTCATGCCGCCGACCATCCGTACCGTGAACGCGCCGGACACCACGATGTCGGGCCGGTGGCGGCGCATCGCGCGCACGATCTCCCGGCGCAGCGCGGTCCCGTACTCGACGACGCCGTCGCGGTGATCGAGGAACTCGACGGTGTCGACGCCGACCTGCCGGGCGCCGGCCCGTTCCTCGGCCTCGCGCAGTGGTGCCGCCCGGTCCGGGTGCAGGCCGTCGATGCCGGCCTCGCCCCGGGTCGCCAGCAGATAGCTCACCTGCTTGCCCTGTGCCGTCCAGCGCGCGACGGCGCAGGCCGTGCCGTACTCGATGTCGTCCGGGTGGGCGGCCACGGCGAGACACCGCTCCCAGTCCTCCGGCAGCGCGGGCAGGTCCGTACCGCCCCCGAGGCCTGCTTTGTCCTGTGTGGGATCCATGTCCGGCATGATGGCGCGCGGCGGGCGGAGACCGACAGAGGCGCGCTTTCCGGGTTCGCGCGCCGGGCTTCCGCGCCCCTGTGTGCCCGTGGGGCGGTGGTGCGAGTGGGTGTGGGCGGAGGCCGGGGGCCCGGACCACTGACCGATGCCCGCCGGCTGCCGGCCACCGGCTGCCGGCTGCCGGCTGCCGGCCGCTCGCCGCCGGCGGCCGGCCGCTGGCCGAACCACGGGACGCCGTGGTGAAGTCTGATCACACGTACACGTCCGAGGATCCTGCGTCCGCAACCGCCGCTCCCCCTCGGCGGCGCCGTCGGCCGGCGGCGCGTCAGATTCCGTACAGCGCAGAGGAGATGCCGTGACCACCACCTCGCCCACCTGGAACCACGCACCCGTCAGGGTGGGGCTCGTCGGCGCGGGGCCCTGGGCGCGGGCCGTGCACGCCCGGGTGCTCGCCGCCGGACCCGAGACGGTGCTGACGTCGGTGTGGGCACGCCGGCCGGAGGCCGCCCACGAGACGGCGGCCCCGTACGGCGCGGGGGTCGCCGCGACGTTCGAGGAACTGCTCGACGACTGCGAGGCGGTGGCCTTCTCGGTTCCGCCCGCGGTGCAGGCCGAACTGGCCGTACGGGCCGCCGAGGCGGGCAAGGCCCTGCTCCTGGAGAAGCCGCTCGCGCTCGACCTGCCCGCGGCGCGGCGGCTCGTGGACGTCATCGACGCCTCGGGCGTGGTCTCGCAACTCGTCCTGACGAACCGCTACCACCCGGCCACCCGGCGGTTCCTCGCGAAGGCGCGGACCCTGGACGTCTCGGGCGCCCGCTCCTGCGGTCTCAGCGGCGCCTTCCTGGGCGGCGACTTCGCGACCCCGTGGCGCCTGGAGCACGGAGCACTCCTGGACCTCGGACCGCATCTGCTCGACCTGCTGGACGCGGCCCTGGGGCCGATCGTCCGGGTGCGCGGCGCCGGGGACCCGCGCCGTTGGCTCGAACTCACCTGCGAGCACGAGAGCGGCGCCGTGAGCCAGGCCTCCCTCTCGGGCTCGGTCGAGGTCGAGCACGGGATCACCCGCGTCGAACTGTTCGGCCGGCATCCCGAGCTGGTCCTGGACTTCGGGACCCTCGACCACGAGGAGTCCTGGCCCGTACTGCGCCGCGAGTTCGCCACCGCCGTCCGCTCGAACCACCCGGGCCCCCTCGACGCCCACCGCGGCCTGTACCTCCAGACCCTGATCACCCAGGCGCTGGACGGCTGAGGGGCCGCCCTGCCGTCACCGCTCCGGTCACCGCCCCGGATCGCCGCGGCGCGGCCGTTCAGGCGAAACGGGCGGCGGGGAAGCATGTGGGGGCGGTGGGGGGTCGAGACAGGTGGTGTGAATCTGCCGAAGCTGCCGTTGATCGCGCCCATGCTCGCGACGCCCGGATCCCTGCCGGCCCCCGGCCAGGACATGCGGTGGGCGTACGAGACGAAGCAGGACGGTCAGCGTGCCGTGGTCTATCTGCCCGGGGACGGCAGCGTGACCCTGCGGGCGCGCTCCGGTGAGGACATCACCGCCGCCTACCCGGAACTGCGGGCACTCGGCGGTGCGCTCGGCACGACGGCGGCGGTCCTGGACGGCGAGGTGCTGGTCCTGGACGGTCAGGGCCGGGGCGACTTCCAGCTCCTGCAGTCCCGTATGGGTCTCGCCCGGTCGCCGGGCAGGGCGGCCCGGCGCGCCGGGCAGGCACCGGCTCATCTCGTCCTGTTCGACGTCATGCATCTGGGCGGCGATCTCACGGGCCAGCGGTACGCGCGGCGGCGCCGGACGCTGGAGAGCCTCTCCCTGGCGGGCCCGTTCTGGTCGACGCCGACGGCACTCGTGGGGCACGGCGAGGAGGCCCTGCGGGCGACGCGGGCGAGCGGTCTGGAGGGGCTCGTCTGCAAACGGCTGGACTCGGTGTACGAGCCCGGCGTGCGCTCACGGTCCTGGATCAAGATCCGCAACATGAGGACCGCGGACGTCCTGGTCGGCGGCTGGGTCCCCGGGAAGGGGCGTCTGTCGGGCCTGCCCGGCGCCGTGCTCGTGGGCCAGCGCGACGAGGGAAGGCTGCGCTACGTCGGGAGCGTGGGCACCGGATGGAACGCGGCCGAACGTGCCGAACTGGCCCGGCTGCTGCGGGCCGCCGAGACGGGTAGCTGCCCGTTCGACACCGTCCCGCAGGCGGCCGAGGCGCGCTGGGTACTCCCCCGGCTGGTGGGCGAGGTCCGCTACAGCACCCGTACCCGCGCCGGACTGCTCCGGCAGCCGTCGTGGCTGCGGCTGCGTCCCGACCTCGCTCCCGAGGACTCGGCGGCCGATCTCCCGTAGCCACGGCCCGGTGTGCGAAGGCGAAGGAGCCGGCCGCCCGCGGCGGTCGGCTCCTTCGCGTCCCGGTCAGGTTCTGCCGGGTCCGCCGCTGCCGAAGGACCCGCTGGATCCTGGTTGCCAGCGCTTGCGATGCTGGTCATCAGCGTGTTTGGTTCCCGCGGAGTGCATGTTGTACGGCATCAGCCGCTCGCTCTCGTCCACGGCGTGCGGGACCTCGTCGGGTTCCCGCATCTCGCGCTCCTCGTGCACCGCCCCGCTGTCGGGCAGCCTGGGCTGCTCCTCGGGTGTGGGCGGGCGCGATTCCAGGTTCCGGACCCTGATGCCCATCCGGACGGCCCAGACGAGGGCACCGGCGATGATGAGGCCGCCGATGAAGGCGGCGCCGGCGTTGAGCGATGAGCTTGCTGTGATCAGATCTTGGCTCGCGGTGTACATGGTGTTCGCGTACCCCCAATACCAGGGGAAATCTGCGTACTGGCCCGTCAGCGACGGCTATTCCATTGTATTCCCGATCAATCCGGGCGCTATGCCGCGAATCCGGCCCCGTCATTCCGGACGGTGCGCCACGGCCCCGAACATCGTCACCGACATGTGCAGGCCGCCCTGGCGCGCGGCTTCCGTGAGGTCCTCGTACAGACGGTCGCGCCGCGGCTCGTCGATGAGCCCGCGGTTCAGCGCCGAGTCGCCGAGCATGCGGATGAGCGGCCAGGCGACCGACTTGTGGTCCTGGAGCAGCGCCTGCGATCCGCGGTCGTCGATGACGAGTCCCGCGGCCGTCAGCCGTCCCACCAGCTTGCGTCCGGAGTACGGGTCGGCGGCCGCGGACAGGGCGCCGGTGGTGAGCGCGGCGATCGTCTCGGGGTCACCGGGGTGCAGGATCGTGGTCGCCCAGTCGGTGTCCAGCAGGGCGACGCGTCCGCCGGGGCGCAGCACGCGCGCTATCTCGAAGACGGCCTTCTCGGGTTCCACGAGGTGCTGGAGGACCCGCTCGCACCACACGACGTCGACGGTGGCGTCGGGCAGCGGCAGGGCTAGGGCGTCGGCGTCGGCGAAGCGCGCGGCACTGCGTTCCTCGGTCCCCCGCTGCTCGGCCACGGCCCGCAGTCCGGGGTTGGGTTCGATGCCGAGCACCCTGCCGCGGGAGCCCACGGCCGCGGCGAGACGACGGGTCTGCGATCCCGTGCCGGCGCCGATGTCGAGCGCCCGCTCCCCGGGCCGTACGGCCAGTGCCGCGTGCGCCCACGAACGCAGGCGCTGTACGCCGTCGTTGACGTCCTGGGCATCGAGAGCGCCCACCAGACGGGAGGTGCTGTCCGCGCTGATGTTCTGCGCGTGGAAGGCCGACGTAGGCCGCGTGTCCACCATGGCGGTCACTCTAGAACCACCATGGTCGTTTTTCAGATTCAGATTGTGTAACGCCTCAAGGCCGGTGTGACAAAAGTGAGCACAAGCACCGCGATGATCACCAGCAGGCCTCCGCCGGCGACCGCGGCGGGTGCTCCGAAGGCCGAACCGGCCGTGCCGTGCAGGACGTCGGCGACGCGCGGGCCGCCCACGACGACCACGGTGAAGACACCCTGGAGCCGTCCGCGCATCTCGTCGGTGGCGGCGGACAGCAGGATCGCGCCGCGGAAGACCATGGAGACCATGTCGGCGACCCCGGCCAGGGCCAGGAAGGCCACGGCGAGCCACAGGCTGTCGCTGAGACCGAACCCGGCGATGGCCGCGCCCCAGGCGGCGACGGAGACGATGACCATCAGGCCGTGCCGGCGGGCGCGGGAGAAGGTGCCCGACATCAGTCCGCCCACGACGGCGCCGATGGGGATCGCCGCGAACAGCAGGCCGAGCGCGAGTCCTTCGCCGTAGGAGCCGTACGTCTCGGCGGCGAGCTGCGGGAACAGGGCGCGCGGCATGCCGAGGACCATGGCGATGATGTCGGCGAGGAAGGACAGCAGCAGCACCTTGTGCAGGGCGATGTAGCGGAAGCCGGCCACCACTTCGCGCAGGCCCGCGCGCCGGGAGGCCGGTTTGTTGAGGGGCGGCAGCGCGGGGAGCCGCAGGACGGCCCACACGGTGACGGTCAGGGCGAAGGCGTCGATCAGATAGAGCTCGGGCAGCCCGATGAGAGGGATGAGCGCACCGGCGAGCATGGGTCCGGCCACCGAGCCGGTCTGCATGACCGTCGCGCCGAGCGCGTTGGCGGCGGGCAGTTCGTCCGCCGGGACGAGCCGGGCGATGGACGCGCTGCGGGCCGGGGAGTTGAGGCCGAAGAACGCCTGCTGGAGGGCGAGCAGGACCATCAGGACGAGCACCGAGTCCAGCCCGGTGACGGCCTGCGCCCAGAAGAGCAGCGAGGTGACGGCTATGCCGGCGTTGGTGACGAGGAGCAGTTTGCGGCGGTCCACGCTGTCGGCGATCGCACCGCCCCACAGGGCGAACACGACCAGCGGCACCAGACCGGCGAGGCTGGCGTAGCCGACCCAGGCCGAGGATCCGGTGATGTCGTAGATCTGCTTGGGCACGGCGACGGCGGTGAGCTGGCTGCCCACGGACGTGACGGCGGTCGACGACCACAGCCGGCGGTAGGCGGGGCGGCGCAGCGGCCGGGTGTCCATGGCCCATCGGCGCCATCCGGAGCGGTCGGGCCGCTCGGTCTCCGTGCTCCCGTGGGACTCCGCGCCGCCGCCGCTCCCGTGGGACTCCGCGCCGCCGCCGCTCCCGTGGGACACCGCGGCGCCGCCGCTGCCGTCCGGCTCCGCGGCGCCGTTGTCCGTACTGCTCTGGCTCGTGTCCACGCTCACCCTGGTTGCTCGATACATCTTTCGATTCGAGGATCACTATGGCCGAGCGTGGACGGCTCGTGTCCCCCGGGGGGAGGCTATTGGCGCGAACGGGACGGGCGCACGGGGCACCGGCGGCGCGGTCCGGCGGTTCAGGCGCCGGCGATCAGGGTGGCGCCCATCGCGATCATGGTCGTGGCGACGAGACCGTCCAGCACGCGCCAGGACGCGGGCCGGGCGAGGAAGCGGCCGAGCAGCCGCGCGCCGAACCCGAGGGCGGCGAACCAGCACAGGCTGGCGAGCACCGCGCCCAGCCCGAACGTCCAGCGCAGCGATCCGCGGCCGGCCGCCAGCGAGCCGAGCAGGAACACGGTGTCGAGGTACACGTGCGGGTTGAGCCACGTCAGGGCGAGGCAGGTGAGGACGGCACGCCGCCAGGAGCCCGGGGATCCGTCGGCCGCCCGCAGGGCCGACGGCTTCAGTACGCGCCGGGCGGCGAGGACACCGTAGACGACGAGGAAACAGCCGCCGATCAGGCCGACCGCGGTGAGCGCCGCGGGCCAGGCCACCACCACGGCACCGACCCCGCCGACCCCCAGCGCGATGAGCAGCGCGTCGGACAGCGCGCAGATGCCCACGACGGCGAGGACCGCGTCCCGGCGGACGCCCTGGCGCAGGACGAAGGCGTTCTGCGCGCCGATGGCGACGATGAGGGAGAGTCCGGCGCCGAATCCGGCGACCGCTGCGGCGAGAGCGTCTGTCATGCCTTTGACGCTAGAAAGCGGATCGCCAGGAGTACAGCTAAAGATTCTTACGTATCCTTAGCGCTCGTGATGGCGGAACTCCCCCTCGACCAGGTGCGCACCCTGCTCGCCGTGGTGGACGAGGGCACCTTCGACGCGGCGGCCCATGCCCTCCATGTGACGCCCTCGGCCGTGAGCCAGCGGGTCAAGTCGCTCGAACAGCGCACCGGCAGGGTCCTGCTGACGCGGACGAAGCCGGTGCGGCCGACCGAGTCCGGCGAGATCGTCGTGCGTTTCGCGCGCCGGCTCGCCCTGCTGGAGCGGGACGCGCACGCCGAGCTCGGCATGTCCGGCTCCGGTGAGCCCACCCGGCTGTCGATCGCGGTGAACGCCGATTCGCTGGCGACCTGGTTCCTGCCCGCCCTCGCCCGCGTGCCGGACGGACTCGGGCTGTGCTTCGAGCTGCGCCGCGAGGACGAGGACCACACCGCCGCCCTGCTGCGCGAGGGAACGGTGATGGCGGCGGTCACCTCGTCGCCCGACCCGGTGGCCGGCTGCTCCGTACGTGCCCTCGGGATCATGCGCTATCTGCCGGTGGCGAGCCCCGGCTGCGCCGGACAGTGGCTCGGCACCAGGACCGAGGCACCGCTGCACGAGCTGATCGGCTCCGCCCCGGTGGTGGCCTTCGACCGCGACGACGACATCCAGGACGACTTCGTCCGCGCCCTCGGCGGCGGTCCCGGAGCGGGCACGCTGCGCCATTTCGTCCCCACGTCGGAGGGATTCGTCGACGCCGTGGCGGCCGGGATGGGCTGGGGCATGGTGCCCGAGGTCCAGGCCGGTCCGCTGCTGCGCGCCGGGCGGCTGGTGCGTCTCGCGACCGGCCGGGACATCGACGTCCCCCTGTTCTGGCAGCAGTGGAAGCTCGATTTCCCCGCCCTCGGCGCGGTGGCCGAGGCCGTGGCGGCCTCCGCGGCCGAGACGCTGCGGCCCGGCCCGGTCTTCTGAATCACTCGCTTCCCGACAGCTCCCGAACCAGGCCCGAGCCGGTATGTTCGCGCTGGGCACATTCGGGCGCGGCCGGGAAGAATGGCCTGACCTCCCGGTGCCGCGGAGGACGTCGAGGTGCGGTGAGCGACCCGAGAGGCGCATTCTTGCTGTGTTACCCCCCTGGTGGCGGGCGGACGAGGGCAGATCGATGAGAGGGAGCGCCGAGCGTGAGGGCCGGGCGCTGGACAGCCTGACCTCCCTGCTCACTGACGCGGTGACGGACGCGATCCGGGCCGCCCGCGGCTTCGCGGGAGGCGTGTACCTGCGCTCCGGCACGCCCGGACTGCTGCGTCTCGCCGTGCTCGCGGGCCTGCCGGGCCCCCTCTTCCGCCCCTGGTCGCGCATGCACGTGGACCGGCCGTTCCCGGTCGCGGACGCCCATCGGCTCGGTGTGGAGGTACTGCTCGCCGATCCGACGGAGACGATGCGCCGCTACCCCCAGCTCGCGGCGGGACTGCCCTTCCAGTTCGGTTCGCTCTACGTGCCCGTCGTCGGCGACTCCACGTCGTACGGGGTCCTGATCGTGCTGCGCCCGCCGGCCTCCGACGCCACCGAGGTCCTGCCGGACCGCGACCGGATGACGGCGGTGGCGGCGGAGCTCGGAGCCCGTCTGGCGAAATTGGACAAGGACGGCTCCACGGTCCTGTGGGACGCCGAACCGCTCGGAACCCGGCCGCCGGTCGACGGCCCGTCCACCCGGTGCGTCGGGGGCTTCACCTGGAATCCGGACGACGGGAGGCTGATCGCGGACGACGCCCTGTGGGCGCTGCTCGGGATCCCCCAGGAGGACTTCGCGGGGACCCCCGAGGCCTTCGCGGACGCGCTGGCCCACGACGAACCCCGGCTGCTGCTGGCCGCCCTGCGCGAGACCGCCGCCGGCCGGCCGCCGCCCCATCCGCTGCCGGTACGCACCGGCGGCGGCGGACTGCGGCTCCTCGAACTGTGGACCGCGGGAGGAGCGGACGACCCGCCCTACCGGGTCAGCGGCGCGCTCGTCGACCCGGGACCCGGACCGGCCGCGGACGGCGCGGCCGACCAGCTCCCGGAGGGCGTCTTCGCGATCGACCGGATCGGGCTGATCACCTACACCAACCCGCGCGCCGCCGAGCTGCTCGGCCGGCCACGTGCCGAGCTGCTGGGACGGCTGCTGTGGGACGTGGTGCCCTGGATGGACCACCCCGCCTACGAGGACCATCTGCGCGGCGCGCTGCTCTCACCGGACCCGGTGCACTTCCGGGCCCGCAGCCCGCTGGGAGGCGGCACCGCGACGACTCCGGGCCACCTGACGGGCACCTGGCTGAGCTTCTCCGTCTATCCAGGACCCCGCGGAGTGACCTGCAAGATCACGCCGCTGGGGCGGGCCTCGGACGGCACCGGGAACTCCCCGTTCGACGTCGAGGCGACGCAGGCGGTACGGGCCGAGGTCGAGGAGCCCGACACCGCTGTCCCGGGCACGGCACCGCAGTACCGGCCCATCGTCCTGGCGATCGCGCTGACGGAGGCGGTGACCGCGCGGCAGGTGTCCGAGGTGGTGATGCGCGAGCTGCTGCCCGCGTTCGGCAGCCGCCGCCTGGCCATCTACCTGCTCCAGGACCGCAGGCTGTATCTGGCCTGGGAGACCGGCTTCCCGCAGGGGTTCCTCGCCCCCTTCGACGGTGTGGGCCTGGACGCCAAACTGCCCGGCGTCGAGGCGCTCACCAGCGGCAGGGCGCTCTTCTTCGAGTCGATGGAGCAGCTCGCCGCCGCCTACCCGGGCATCTCCCTGGACGCCACCGTCGGGGCCCGTGCCTTCCTTCCGCTGATCGCCTCCGGACGCCCGGTCGGCTCGTGCATCCTCGGGTTCGACAAGCCCCGCGGCTTCAGCACCGAGGAGCGTACGGTGCTCACCGCGCTCGCCGGGCTGATCGCGCAGTCCCTGGAACGGGCGAGGCGCTACGACAACGAGGCGGCGCTCGCCCGCGGGCTCCAGGAGGCCCTGCTGCCGCACCGGCTGTCGGCGCACCCCCTCGTCCAGACGGCGGGCCGCTATCTGCCCGGAACCGTGGGCATGGACGTGGGCGGCGACTGGTACGACGTCGTCGAGGCCGGCGACGGGCTCGCCCTCGTCATCGGGGACGTACAGGGACACGGCGTCCAGGCCGCCGCCACCATGGGCCAACTGCGCAGCGCGGTCCGGGCGTTCGCCCTCGGGGACCACTCGCCGGACGAGGTCATGAGCGGCACCAACCGGCTGCTCATCGACCTCGACCCGGGTCAGTTCGCGAGTTGCTGCTACGTCCGGGTGGACCCGGTGACCGGTGTCGCGCAGGCGGCGCGGGCCGGGCACCCGCAGCCGCTGCTGCGCCACCCCGACGGCCGCACCGAGGTCCTGGACCTGCCGGGCGGCGTGGTCCTCGGCGTGGACCCGCACGCCGACTACCCCGTGACGGACCTGGTGCTGGAGCCCGAGGCCGTCCTGGCCCTGTACACGGACGGGCTGGTCGAGCGGCCCGGCACGGACATCGACGATGGGATCGAGGCGCTTCGCGCGACCCTGGCCGACGCGGGCCCGCCGCGCCGCACGGCGGGCGGCCCGTCCCTGTCCCGCGCCGCCGATCTGCTCACCGCGGAGGCACGGCAGGCCAACGAGCGCCCCGACGACATCGCCCTGCTGCTCACCACCCGCCGGCCGCCCGGCGGGGCCGGACGCCCGTAGCGGACGCCCGGAACCGCGTGCGGACACGCGGGCCGGAGAACGTCAGTGGGCCGCGTCCAGACGGGCCCGCTGGTCCGGGCCGAGTTCCAGGTCCACCGCGGCCAGGTTCTCCTCCAACTGGGCCACCGAGGATGCGCCGGCCAGCGGGATCACCGGCAGCTCGCCGCCGATCTGCCAGGCCAGCACGACCTGGTTGAGGGTCGCCCCCGTCTCCTTCGCCACCTCCCGGAGCACGCCGAGCCGGGCCGCGTTCCCCGGGTGGTCGTAGTCGGACGGCAGCGGCTTGTCCCGCCGTCCGTAGGCGCCGCCCAGCAGCGGCGAGTAGGCGACCAGGGTCAGTTCCGGCTCCGCCCCCAGGTAGCTGAGGAGTTCTCCGGTCGCGGCGCCGAGGTTTCCCTCGGGGAAGAGCCCGCTCGGTACGTCGGAACGCGGGCGCAGCAGGCTGTGGTGGTACTGGAGGACCTCGTAGCCGGGCAGTCCGGCCAGGGCGGCCAGGGCGCGGGCCCGCTCCACCCGCCAGACGGCGTGGTTGCTCACCCCGAGGAGTCCGACGCCGCCCTCCGCGACGAGTTCGGCGAACGCCTGCACCGTCTCGCCCGGTTCTACGGTGCGGTCCTCTATGTGCGCGTACAGAAGGTCGATCTTCTCCACGCCGAGGCGTTCCCGGCTCCTCTCGGCGGCCTCGCGGATCACCTTGGCCGACAGGCCCTCGGGGTTGTCGACGTAGCCGGTCCCCGGGGCCAGCGGGCGTGCGCCGAGCTTGGTCGCGAGGACGATCTCGTCGCCGACGCCGCGGCTGCGCCGCCAGCGTCCGAGCAGTTCCTCGCTCTGGCCGCCCTGCCCGCCGTCGGTCCAGAAGGCGTAGTTGTCGGAGGTGTCGATGAAGTTGCCGCCGGCCTCGGCATAGCGGTCCAGTACGGCGAACGACGTCTTCTCGTCGGTCAGTGAGCCGAACAGCATCGCGCCGAGCGCGAGCACACTCACCTCACGACGGGTACCCGGGTCCGTGCCGATCGTGCGGTAGCGCATGGCGTTCCCTCCCGTTGGGGGCCGGCTAACCCCCGGCCCCAACGGTGTGTGGGGGGTTGGTTGGTGTGTTTGTTAATAGAATTGGGAAGGGGCCCCACCCGCGG
>NZ_JBHYXD010000033.1:18231-46407 GCF_042751995.1 Streptomyces sp. NPDC059371
CACCACACCCCGGGTACCGGTGTCCGTGCTATAGGTGGGTCCGCCATGGGGGTGCCCACCCGTCCGGCCCGCAAGACCCCGGGCCCGAACGGGAGTCTGGTCGTTGGAGTGCTCTTGAGGTCAAGCCTTGGCGAAGGGCCCCTCCAGGGCGGCCCACTGCAACAGCATGATCGTCTTGGCGTCAGCGATGTCCCCGGTGCGGATCATCGACAGGGCCTCGCGGAAGGGCAGTTCGATCGTCTCGATGTCCTCGCCCTCCTCGTCGAGTCCGCCGCCCTCGTGCGTACGGGTGGACGGGCCGTACGAAGCGGCGTAGAAGCTCACTCGTTCGGTGACCGAACCCGGACTCATGTAGACGTCGAAGACGTGCTCGACCTCCCCGACGGTGTGTCCGGTCTCCTCGATGACCTCGCGCCGTACGGCGTCCTCGGGGTGTTCGTCGTCCTCGTCGAGGAGGCCGCCGGGCGTTTCGACCAGCATGCCGTCCGGGTGTCCGTTGACGTACACGGGATAGCGGAACTGCCTGGTCAGCAGGACGGTTTCCCGCTCGGCGTCGTACAGCAGGAGGGTAGCTCCGTTGCCGCGGTCGTGCGTCTCGCGCTCCTGGGTGCTCCAGGTTCCGTCGGCGAGCCGGAGGTCGAACGTGGTGGTGCGCTCCACGTACCAGTGGCAGGACAGGAGTTGCACGTCACGGATCCTGACGCGCGGGTTGCCGGTCAGATCACGGCCCGTCCGGTCGAGCCCGGTGCGGCCCCGGCGGTCGGGGGTGTCGATGCCGGCGGTCATCGCGCGCGGGCCCGGCGGGGGCGGGAGTTGTCGTTCATGGGCACTGTCTACCATCCCGAGACCAAGATCCCGGTTACAGCGGGGCTTCGCCCGTTTAGGCTCACGGCATGGAACAGACGGAGATCATCCTGCGCGCCATCGGCGTGCTCACCGAGACCAACGCCATGGTGCGCAGGATCGCCCAGGACGAGGAGGACGGGGTCGAGTCGGCCGAGAACAACCTGGGTGCTCTCGTCACCGAGGTGTTCCCGCGGGTCGAGGTGCCCGGTGACGCCGGGCCCGCGGAGGCGGGGCAGGCGGTCGCGGACGCGTATCTGCCCGCCGCCATCTCGCTGGTGGGCGCCTTCGCGTTCCTCTTCTCCGAACTCGCCGACCTCCACGACTCCGGGCGGACCGACGTCACGACGGCCGACCTGCTCCAGGACCTCGCCCTGCGGATGTCCCGGGCCGACAACACATAGTCCCGCGGCCGGCCCGGGGCTCTCCTGACCTGGTCCCGGGTCAGTGCGGAACGACCGCCACCGGGCAGGGCGCGTGGTGCATCACCGCGTGGGCCACCGAACCGATCCGCACGCCCACGGCGGAGCGGTCGGCCCTGCGGCCGACGACCATCAGCTGGGCCCGGTCGGTCAGGGACAGCAGCACCTGGCCCGCGCTGCCCATCTCGATGTGCTGGGTGACGGGCACCTGGGGGAAGCGGTCGCGCCACGGCTGGAGCGCCTCGGCCAGCGCCTTCCGCTCGTACGGCTCCAGACCGCCGGCCTCATCGAGCATCTTCAGCGAACCGGGGCTGTAGGCGAACACCGGCGGCAGGCTCCACGCCCGTACGGCCCGTACCGCCGCGCCACGGGCCGCCGCGGTCTCGAACGCGAACCGGAGACCGGCGTCGTCCTCGGGACCGCCCTGATGGCCGACGACGATCTCCCGGCCGCCCGCCTCGTCCTCGGGCCGGTCCTCCGAGCGCACCAGCACCACCGGGCAGGGCGCCTCGGCGATCACCCGCTGGCCGACGGAACCGAGCAGGAAGCCGACGAACGCGCCGTAGCCGCGCGACCCGAGAACCAGGGTCCCCGTGTCGGCCGCGACGCCCAGCAGCGCCTCCACCACGTCGCCCCCGGAGGAGTCGATCACGTCGACCGTGACCCCCAGACCGTCGTGCCGGTCGGTGACCGTGCGGGCCGCGTCCTCGATCATGCCGTGGACCCAGCGTGCCTGGTCCTCCCGGTCACCACCGCCCACCATGTCGTGCGGCGGCCAGTGCCAGGCGTACACCGCCCTGAGGGCCACGTCCCGGCGGACGGCCTCGCGGCCCGCCCAGGCCAGCGCCGCCCTGCTCTCGGGTGATCCGTCCACGCCCACGGTGATCGGGTGGGTCATCCGCCTGCCTTCCGTCGCCGGCCCGCCTGTCCGGCCGGGTGCTGATCCATCCTGACCGCTCCAGTGTCCGCCACCGGCGGCCACGACGGACTCGCGGCGGGACGCGCCCAGGACGTGGAGCAGGACATGCCGGGGGCGGCACGGGCTCTAGGCCGACGTGCGGACCACCAGTTCCGGGTCGAAGATCAGCGACGTGGGTTCGGTGCGGACGCCTCGGATGTGTTCGTCCAGCAGAGCGGCCATCGCCGCGGCCATCTCCTCGACCGGCTGGCGCACGGTGGTCAGCGGCGGGCGGCAGGTCACCGCCACGCTGGAGTCGTCGAAGCCGACGACCGCGACATCGTCCGGCACTCGTCTGCCCCGTTCGCGCAGCAGTTGGCACACCCCCTGGGCCATCAGGTCGTTGGCGGCGAACACCCCGTCCACATCCGGGTGTTCGGCCAGCAGCCCGGACATCGCCGCCATACCGCTGTCCAGCGTGAACCCGCCCTCGGCGACCGGAACGTACGGGTGTCCGCCGCGGGCCATCGTGTCGCGGAACCCGGCGAGCCGGTCCTGGCTCGCGGCCACGCCCAGCGGCCCGGTGACGGTGACGATCCGCCGGCACCCCCGGTTCAGCAGGTGTTCGGCCGCCAGCCGCGCTCCCTCGCGGTGGGCGAGATCGACGTAGCTGAGCGGCACGGGGCGGGAGGGCCGGGCGAAGAGGACGGCGGGCAGGCCCGCGTCGGCGAGCAGGGCGGGAAGCGGGTCGTCGGCGTGGGTGGAGACGACGAGGGCGCCGTCCGCGCTGCCCTGCCGGAGGTCGGCCAGCACCTGGGCCCTGGTCTCCGCCGATTCGGCGAACATCAGCAGCGGATGCATCGAGCGCGGACGCAGGTATCCCACAACGCCGCTGACGACCCGTCCGAAGAAGGGGTCCGCGAACACCCGTGCCGCGAAGGCGTTCTGCTCCTCCCCCGGGGTGTCACCGGCGCCGGAGACGATCAGCGCCACCGTCTGGCTGCGCCGGGTCACCAGTGACCTGGCGGCCCGGTTGGGCGCGTATCCGGTGCGCTCGATGGCCTTGCGCACCACGTCCTGGATCCCGGGGTCGACGTTGCGGACCCCGTTGATGACCCGGGACACGGTCGCGCGGGAGACACCGGCCACCCGCGCGACATCCTCCAGCGTGGGAGCCTGTCTGCTCATGGCGGCACCCTAACGGCACGGCACCGCCCCGGGATAGAGCGCTCTCCCCGTCCGCCCCGGCCCTCAGCCGGCGGCCCGGACCAGTGCGGTGGCCGTCAGCGGCAGGGCGCCCGCGGAGCTCCCGGCGAGCACGCGATAGGGGCCGGGCCGCGTGCGCCAGGCGTGTTCGTCCTCGGCCCAGTGGCGCAGCGCCCGGGGCGGTATCCGCACCGACACCGTTGCCCGCTCGCCCGGTTCGGCGCTGACCGCGGTGTACCCCGCGAGCCAGCGTTCCGGGCGGGCCGGCGGGCCGGGGGGCCCGGCGAGATAGACCTGGACGACCTCGCGTCCGCGTCGCGGGCCGGTGTTGCGGACGTCGACCCGCACGGTGAAGGGCTCGCCGGCCACGATGCCGTCGGGAACGCGCAGCCCCTCGTAGGCCCAGGTGGTGAAGCCGAGTCCGTGCCCGAACCAGTAGGCCGGTTCGCGGTCGTGGCGCGCCCAGGCGCGGTAGCCGATGTGCAGGCCCTCGGTGTAGTCGAGGTGTCCGTCCTCGGGCCGGGTCCGGGTGACCGGGGCGTCGGCGAGGGCCGCCGGCCAGGTCGTGGGCAGCCGTCCGCCGGGTTCGGCCCGGCCGAACAGCACGTCGGCCAGGCCCGCTCCGCCCTCCTGGCCGGGGAACCAGGTCAGCAGGACGGCACCGGCCCGGGCGCTCCAGGGCAGTTCGACCGGTCCGCCGCTGTTGACGACGACGACCGTGTGCGGTGCGGCGGCGGTCACCGCGTGGACCAGCTCGTCCTGGCGTCCGCCGAGGCCGAGGTCCGTCCGGTCGCATCCCTCGGACTCGCCGTGCTCGGTGGTGCCGACGACCACGATCGCCGCGTCCGCGTCGCGGGCCGCCCGCACCGCCCCGGCCAGGGCCGGACCGTCGTCGGGGTGTGGTGGGGCCGCGGTGACGACGGTGGCCCGGCCGGTCCCCGGGGCGAGTTCGCGGCGCGCCACCACGCGCACCGCGCGTCCCGCCGTCAGGTGGACGGGCACACCGTGGACGGGCGGGTTCACATGGACGACCGCCGGATCGTCGGTCTCCTTGGCGAACTGCCCTTCCAGGACCATGCGTTGGTCGACCGTGATGCTCAGCCGGCCGAACCCGCCGAGTCCCAGTGTCCACGGCCCCGAGATCCCTGGAAGCAGGCGGGCGGCGATCTCGACGGTGTGCGCTCCGGGCGGCAGCGGTGGCTCCAACTGCCGTCCTCCGAACCGGTGTTCGGTGATCAGCTCACGCCCCGCCGCGTCCAGGACGCGCAGTCGGACACCTGGATCGCCTGTGACGGGATCGGTGCACAGGTCCGGGGTCAGGGGCGCCGAGGGCGCACCGGTCGAGGGGCCGGGCACGTGGACGACGCGTACGCCGTCGCCGAGCGCGTCCCTGATCCCGCCGAGCGGAGTGACGACCCGCTCGGGGAAGACCCCCGCGCTGCCGCCGCCCTGGGTGCGCGGCAGGACCGCGTGCGCGCCGATCACGGCGACGGTGCGCAACCGGGCGGGATCGAGGGGGAGGACACCGCGATTGCGCAGCAGGACGGTGCTCGCGGCCACGGCCTCGCGCAGCAGCGCACGGGCCCCTTCCCGGCCGGTGCCGGACGGAGCCACCCTCGGCGCCTGGGGCGCGCACGGCTGCTCCGGCCCCCGCTCCGACGCGGGCACCGACGTCGGAGACCCACACGACGACTCCGGCCGCGGCTCCGACGCGAACACCGCCACCGCACACGCGCACGACGGCTCCGGCCGCCGCTCCGGCTCCGCGGGCAGGCACGACGGCCGCGCCTCCGACGCCGGGCCCACAGGCCCGCACGGCGGCTCCGGCTGCGGACGGGGGTCCGACGCTGACACCGGAGGCGGCGACACCGGCTCCGGCACGGGCCCCGGTGCCCCCTCATCCGGCGCGCCCCCCGGCTCCCCCAGCGCGCCGCACGCGGCGGCGAGGGTGAGCAGGCGCCGCACCTTGTCGTCGACGGCTTCCCGGGGGACGCGCCCCTCTTCCACGGCCCGCACCAGCGCCTCGCCCCAGACGCTCTCCGGGCCCGGCATCGCGAGGTCGAGGGCGGCGCGGGCGGCCGGTTCCCCGTTCCGCACCGCGCCCCAGTCGGAGACGACCACACCGTCGAATCCCCACTCTCCCTTGAGGGGGTCGTCGAGCAGCGGACTGGCGGTCATCGTGGTGCCGTCGACGCCGTTGTACCCGGCCATGACGACCCGGACGCCGGCCTCGACGGCCGCTTCGAACGGTGCCAGATACACCTCGCGCAGGACCCGCTCGGACACCCGTACGTCGACGGTCAGCCGGTCGGTCTCGGAGTCGTTCGCCACGTAGTGCTTGGCGGTGGCGGCCACTCCGTGTGCCTGGATGCCCCGGATCAGCGCGGCGCCGGTGCGGCCGGTCAGCTCGGGGTCCTCGGAGAAGCACTCGAAGTGCCGTCCGCCGAGCGGTGTCCGGTGGAGGTTGAGGGTGGGCGCGAGGACGACGTCGACGCCCTTGCGGCGGGCCTCGGCGGCGAGCAGCCCGCCGAGACGCTCCACCGTCTCCTCGTCCCACAGGGCCCCGAGCGCGGACGCCGAGGGCAGCAGCAGGGCCGGATCGCGCTCGTCCCAGGACTGCCCGCGCACTCCTGCGGGACCGTCCGACAGGACCATCTCCCGGAGCCCCAGGGCCGGTTCGGCCCGGGTGCGCCAGGTGGTCGCGCCGGTCAGCAGCCTCACCTTCTCGCGCAGGGTGAGTTTGCCGAGGAGCGCCTCGCGCTCCGCCGCGTCGTCCGTCCCGCTCACGCTTGCCGCCTCATTCCCGGGAGAGCGCTCTCCATCGATGACGTGATTCAGTTGTAGACCCCGAACTCGTACAGCGAGTAGCCCCAACCGGTGCCCCGGGCCGTGCCGTTGACCCGGACGTAGCGGCCGGTGCCGGACACGTCGAGGTCGTCGACACCGCCGTTGCCGTCGGTGACCGTGCGGACGGTGGTCCAGTTCTGTCCGTCGTCCGAGGTCTGCACGGTGTAGGCCTTGGCGTACGAGGTCTCCCAGACCAGTTGCACATGCCGGAACGAAC
The DNA here is from genome assembly GCF_042751995.1 of Streptomyces sp. NPDC059371. Lineage (NCBI taxonomy): Bacteria > Bacillati > Actinomycetota > Actinomycetes > Kitasatosporales > Streptomycetaceae > Streptomyces > Streptomyces sp. NPDC059371. The sequence continues at coordinate 24,665 of NZ_JBHYXD010000033.1, forward strand.
TCCGGGTGCCGAGATCGACACGCAGCCACTGGGGGTCGCTCCAGTCACTGGCCCAGCGGGTGCCGAGGTTGCCGTCGACGGCACCGGCCGCGGTGCAGGGGCAGTCGCCGCCGCCGGTCTGGTACGAGGAGGCGGTGGCCGGCCTGCCGAGCGCGATGTTCGTTCCGCTCGGCGTGGGCGGGACCACCCGCACGGAGCGGGTCTCGACGCCGACGTTGCCCCGGCCGTCCTTGACCTTGACGTAGAACTTCCACACTCCGGGCCGGTCCGGCGCGGTGACCCGGAGGCGGCCGCCGCCGAGGTCGGTGAACGGCAGCGGGTCGAGCTGCTTGCTCTGATCGATGTACATGCTGCTGTCCAGCACCTCGTACGTGACCGGGTCGCCGTCGGGGTCGGTGGCCTTGACCGACAGCGTGAGGTCGCGCCCGGCGGGCACCTTGCCCGCGTCGCCCTCGACGGTCAGGCCGGTGACGACCGGCGGGGTGTTGTCACGCGAGGTGTCGCCTCCGTACGCCTTCTTCACCGCGTAGTACGACAGCCGCTTCTCGCCCGCGGGCAGCAGGTTGAACCAGATGCCGCCGAAGTCGTACTCGGTGCCGTAGTGGAACATCGTGGCGCCGAGCGCGACGCCCGGGTGTGCGGTGACGCAGTTCCACGCCCGGGTGTAGCCGTCGGCCTTCGCCCGGTCGGTGGGTTCGGCGGGGACCCCGTTGGCGTCGTCCGGCACCTCCCACTCGCCCGCGGGACCGGTCTCGGTGATGATGTACGGCTTGGTGTAACCACCTTGCTGCCAGGCTGACTTGACGTCACAGACGGCGTTGTAGGCGTTGACCGCGTACAGGTCCAGGTCGGGCGCGTTCCGCTTGTAGTAGGGCCAGGCGCCGGTCCACGCGTCGGTCGAGGTGACGGGGTGGGCGGGGTCGACGGCGTGGATCTTCTTCGCGATGTCGTTCACCAGCGTGGTGTAGGCGTCGCGCTGCCGTTCCAGCTCGGCGCCGCTGTAGCAGTTCTGGAGTCCGAGCACGGACTCGTTCCCCACATTCCACATCAGGACGCCGGGGTTGTCCTTGTAGGTCGCGGCCCATTGGGGGAACTCGGCGAGCACCTGGTTCTTGTAGGCGGTGTCCGTCAGGTAGTTCACACAGCCGCCGCTGCCGGGACCGCCGCCGGGCTGCAGCCAGAAACTGGCGATCACCCTGATGCCCTGGGCCGCCGCGGCGTCGAAGAGGGGCTTGCTGGAGGCGTCGGTGCCCCATGTGCGGACGGTGTTGACGCCCATCGACTTCAGGTCGGGCATGTAGCGCCCGGCGTCGGCGGCGGCGGGCCCCCAGGTGAGGCCTTTGACCTGGTACGGGCTTCCGTCGACGGTCAGTCGCCAGTTGCCCTGCGAGCCGGTGACCTTGACGACGCCGCCGGCCGCCTGGGCCTGCTGTGCGGGCAGGACGAGTGCGCCCGCGGCGAGCAGGCCCGCGGTGAGGGGCGCGGCGACGCGGCGCCGGGTGGTACGGGATCCGGTCATGAGTGTCCGTCCGGTGTACGGGTGAGGGGTGCGGGTGGGGAGGTGCGGGGATGTGGCGCGAGTGAAGGGGGTGCGGGTGAGGTGGGTGCGGGTGAGGTGGGTGTGAGTTAGGTGAGCGCGGGCGCGAAGGGTGACGGGGGCGGACGGTCCCGCCGGTCCGGGTGTGCGCCGGACCGGCGGAACGCCTCCGACGCCCGTCAGGGAAGCCGGTAGTTCGCGTCGAGTGCCGCGCCCGCCTCGGGGTGCGTCTGGTCGTAGCCGCGGGCGTCGCACTGGAGCCCGCCCACGACGCAGTGGTCGACGAGTGCCTTCTGTGTCGCCGGGTCCCACGCGTTGAAGAAGTCGTAGTGGAAGGAGTGGCCGGCGCCGCTCGAAAGCCTCACCTGCGCCATGTCACCGTTGACCGGGAAGGCCATCTTGAACTCGATCATCGGCAGGGCGACCGGGTGGTCGTCCGGGCAGATGTTGTTGTTCGTGCCGGGGTTGACCACCGGATACGCCATGTGACTCTGGTGGTTGGGTGTGTCGAGGTTCTTGCCGTCCCAGCAACTGGGTGCCTGGAAACGGATGTTGAGCTGGACGTCGGCGGTGGCCGGACACTGCTGCGGGAAGTCCGTGTTGAAGTAGCTGTTGCCGCACTCCCATCCCTCGACGAATCCCCGGTGGTTGCGGAAGTCGGCCGCGGACTGCGCCGGGCTGCCGACCACGAAACGCAGCCCCTTCGGGAAGGGCCGCACGCTGGTGTAGTCGGTGACACCGGCCTTGTAGTAGATGACCTGCGGACCCACCGGCAGGACGGGGGTGTCGCCCTTGAGCAGGGTCGGCATCCAGTACGCGGACTTGTCGCCGGGGGCCCTGCAGGAGGTCGCACCGGCGCCGAGCGAGGCGGTGGTGCTGGCCGCGTCGGTCGTGGTGTTGCCCATGAAGGTGTGGTCGTGGGACTTGCCCGGCTGGCCGGGGTAGACGATCGGGTCGTCCGGCCTGGTGCGGGTCACCGAGCAGTTCGCCTGGAACTCGTGGAAGTAGCGGTGCGGCGGCTCCGCCTTGGACGGGACGACCCCGGTGACCTGCGGGTTCGCGGGGATGTAGCCGTCGCCGTCCGGGTCCTCCGGCGAGGAGAGCGTGGAGGCGGGCATCGCGTGCGCCGCGTGGACGGTGCTCGCGTCGGCGACGGACGCCGCCGGGCCGGACGCGGGGTCGGCGCTCATCGCCACTCCGGCCAGGCCGAGCGAGGTCAGCACCAGCGCACTGGACATCAGGATTCCTGAGACGATCTTCGATCTCCGTGCCATGGAGACCTCCTGCCACGTCGATGGGGACGGTGGGGGTCGAACGGCCGGCGGCGCCGAGCACGCCGCCGGGCCGTCCGCGTGACGGTCCATCACATGTGCCGAGGAAATGGGAGAGCGCTCTCCCGACGAGGAGTGTTGTGGCGGTCGCGCGCGAGTGTCAAGGGAGTTGACGAAGGATCACCCGTCGGCCGTGTGCGCACCTCTTGAACGCAATCCCGGGTGCGCCACGGAGCTCCGAACCAGCCCATTGGTCGACCAAGTACCACAAATACACGCCGTGTTACTCCTTCGTCGTGCAACAACATCCGGGACTCCGGTCACAACTCTTGACGCGTCGTTCACCTGGATGAAGCATGCATCGGCGAGAGAGCGCTCCCCGTACCTCCCACCGTTCACTTCCTGAACCAGGAGAGTCGCCCCCCATGCCTCCAACCCCCACAGACGTCCCGGATCCCGGTCGTTCCACCGTCGCGCGGCGCACCGTCCTCGGAGCGGTGGCGGCCGGCGCGGCCGCGCCCGGACTGCTCGCGCTGTCCTCACCCGCCTCCGCCTCCCCCGCCCGGCCCGTCACCCGGTCCGCCCGGCAGCCGTCGGCCCTTCCCGGCGGCGGTGATCTCGGCCCGAACGTCATCGTCTTCGACCCGTCGACGCCCGGCATCCAGGCCAGGCTCGACCAGGTCTTCCGTCAGCAGGAGTCCGCGCAGTTCGGCGCGGGCCGCTACGCCTTCCTGTTCAAGCCGGGCACGTACAACGGGCTCAACGCCCAGCTCGGCTTCTACACCTCGATCGCGGGCCTCGGCCTGTCACCGGACGACACGACGATCAACGGTGACGTGACCGTCGACGCCGGCTGGTTCAACGGCAACGCCACCCAGAACTTCTGGCGCTCGGCGGAGAACCTCGCCCTCAGCCCGGTCAGCGGCACCAACCGGTGGGCGGTGGCCCAGGCCGCCCCGTTCCGTCGCATGCACGTCAAGGGCGGGCTCAACCTCGCGCCCGCAGGCTACGGCTGGGCCAGCGGCGGTTACATCGCCGACAGCCGGATCGACGGCTCGGTCGGACCGTACTCGCAGCAGCAGTGGTACACCCGCGACAGTTCGGTGGGCGGCTGGGTCAACGCCGTCTGGAACATGGTGTTCTCGGGCGTCCAGGGCGCGCCCGCGCAGTCGTTCCCGAACCCTCCGTACACCACGCTCGACACGACACCTGTGTCCCGCGAGAAGCCCTTCCTGTATCTCAGCGGCGGCGAGTACCGGGTGTTCCTGCCGGAGAAGCGCGTCAACGCCCGCGGCACCACCTGGGGGAACGGCACCCCGCGCGGCTCGTCGCTGCCGCTCACCCAGTTCTACGTGGCCAAGCCCGGCGTCACCGCGGCCACCTTGAACGCGGCGCTCGCCCAGGGGCTCCACCTGCTGCTGACACCGGGGATCTACCACCTGGACCAGCCGATCCAGGTGAACCGCGCGGGGACCGTGGTCCTCGGCCTCGGCTACGCCACGCTGATCCCGGACAACGGTGTGACCGTGCTCAGGACGGCCGACGTGGACGGCATCCGGCTGGCCGGCTTCCTGATCGACGCCGGCCCCGTCAACTCCGCGACCCTCCTGGAGATCGGCCCGGCCGGGGCGTCGGCGGACCACTCGGCCAATCCGACCACCGTGCAGGACGTCTTCGTCCGCATCGGGGGTGCGGGCGCGGGCAGGGCGACGACCAGCATCGTCGTCAACAGCCGGCACACGATCGTCGACCACACGTGGATCTGGCGGGCCGACCACGGCACCGGCGTCGGCTGGGAGACCAACCGGGCCGACTACGGCCTACGCGTCAACGGCGACGACGTCCTGGCCACGGGCCTGTTCGTCGAGCACTTCAACAAGTACGACGTGCAGTGGTACGGCCAGCGGGGCCGCACCGTCTTCTTCCAGAACGAGAAGGCGTACGACGCGCCGAACCAGGCCGCCGTCCAGAACGGGAGCGTCAAGGGGTACGCGGCCTACAAGGTCGCCGACTCCGTGACCACCCATGAGGGCTGGGGCCTGGGCAGTTACTGCTACTACAACGTCGCTCCGACGATCGTCCAGCACCACGGCTTCGCGGCGCCGAACAGGCCGGGAGTGAAGTTCCACGACCTGCTGGTCGTCTCGCTCGGCGGCAACGGTCAGTACGAACGCGTCATCAACGACACGGGCAGCCCCACGTCGGGCACGTCCACGGTTCCGTCCACCGTGGTCTCGTATCCCTGACCGTTCCGGGCGGCGCGGCTTCCACCGACGCGGCCCCGGGAGCCCGTCCTCGACAGGAGGGCGGGCTCTTCGGGGCGACGGCGCCACCGGCGCCGGCGTCCGTCCGTGAACGCGCGCGTCAGTAGCGCTGGGCCTTGACCAGCACGGCGGTGAGCTGGGGCTCCGCGGGCTGCCTGCTGATCACGATCGGCGTCGCCTTCTTGCCCGGCTCCAGGTTCTCCTTGCCGACGAACTTCGTCTCCACGACCTTGCCGTCGGGGTTCTTGAAGTCGACCTGCACGGCGTACGAAGCGGTCTTGTCGGTCGTGTTGGTGATGGTGACGAGCACGGCCCGCAGCCCGCCGGTCTCCGCCGTGGGCACGCCCTTCATGCTGACCTCGGACGTCGCGTTGCCGCTGCCCTGGACGTCCTTCAGCTCCTTCTCGGCGGTGGCCGCGGCGCGGACGGTGTCGGCGGAGACCGAGGCCGCGAACTCCGAGGCCCTGGCCTCCACGGAGGCGGCGGCCGACGACGCCCGTTCGCTGGCCGACGCGATGATCGAGGAGGCCGCCGACGCGATGGCGGAGGGCGCCGACCCCGTGAAGTCGGACTTGTTCGGCGGGGTGATGGAGGCCGTACTGCTGCTGCCGCCGTCGTCCGAGCTGCACGAGACGAGAACGGAGCCGCACGCGATCGCGGACAACAGGACAGCGATACGCCGTGATCCGCTCCGGCCGTGGGGAACACGTCTGCTCATGGGGGCTCGCCTCTTCCTGCCGTACGGAGCACGGGGGCTCGTCCTTTTCCTGCCGTACGGACTCCCTCATGCTCCGTGTCACGCCCGGCCACGGCGAACCACGGGGGCCCATTGGGGTGGCGTGCGGGGATCAGCTCCCGCGCCGGGCCCCCTCGAGCCACGCGTCCGAGACCGCCAGGGCCGCCGCCATGATGCTGAGCTGCGGGTTGACCTCCGGGCAGCCCGGCAGGACGGAACCGTCCGCGACGAGGACACCGCGGACACCACGGAGCCTTCCCTCGGGGTCGGCGGGCGCCCGCCGCGGATCGTCACCGGCTGCCACCGTGCCGGTCGGGTGGAAGGCCGACACGTGCAGATCACGGGGGCCGGCCGAGCGGAGCAGTTCGTCGAGCGCGTCGAGCGACCGGGCGCGGGGTGCTCCGGGGATTCCGGTGAGGACCTCCGTCGCCCCGGCGGCGAAGAGGAGGCGGCCCATCGCCCGTACGGCGGTCATCAGGCGGTCGCCGTCGCGGGGGTCGAGGTCGTAGCGGACGAGCGTCCGGTCCCGGCCGCTCACCTGCCCCGAGGGGCGGTCGGCGATCATGGCGCCGAGGGTCGCGAGACGGTCCGACTCCTCCAGTTCGCGCCGCAGTTCCCGGCCGAGACCGGGCAGGACGAAGCTGCTCATGCCGGGTGGGCTCGCGGTCGCCTCGACGAGGATCCCGCGCTCGTGGAGTTCCTCGACGCCGACGCTCTGCAGCACCCCCCGCCACGCCGTCACCGGCTCGGCGAAGCGTCCGGCGACGCTGGTGGCCGGGTGCACGCTGAGGTTGCGGCCCAGGCGGGGATGTCCGCCGAGGCCCGAGCGGCGCAGCAGGGGCGGTGTCTGGAGTGCCCCCGCCGCCGCCACGACGAGGGGGCTGAGGATCTCCATGTCGGTGCCGTCGGGGCGGCGCGCCAGGACTCCCGCGGCCCGCGGGAGGCCCGGAACGTCGTGGTCCAGCAGGATGCGCCGGACCCGCGCGCCGGTGACGATCCGGGCGCCGGCGGCGCAGGCGTCGGGCAGGACGGACAGTTGCACGCTCTGCTTGGCTCCGGTGGGACAGCCGACGACGCACTGGCACGAGCCTTTGCAGCCGGGGGCGTTGCGGCGCAGCGGGGCGGCCCGCCAGCCGAGCCGTCCGGCGCCGGTGAGGGCGAGCAGTCCGTTGTTGCCGAGGACGTCGAGGGGCTGGGGTGCCACGCGCAGGGTTCGCTCGACCTCGTCGAGGAGGGGCCCGAAGCGGTCGGCGAGCCCGAACCCGAAGACGCCGCGCCAGCGTTCCAGGACGTGGTCCGGAGTCCGGTAGCAGGTGCCGGAGTTGACGACGGTGGTGCCGCCGACGGCACGGCCGACCGGCAGCAGAACCGGCGGCCTGCCGAGGGCGACGGTGGCACCGCCGTCCCGGTACAGCTCGGTGAACCGGTCGAGGGGTGCCCGGCGGCCGAAGGAGGCCGTCGGGTGGTGCCGGCCCTCCTCCAGGACGACCACGCTCAGTCCGGCGCGCGCGAGGGTCCGCGCGGCCATGGCGCCGCCCGCGCCGGAGCCGACGACGACCACGTCGGCGGTGGTGCGGGCCGGCCATTCCTCGGCCGGGGTGCAGTCGAGGGGCGGATCGGCGGGGGCCGGCGCGGCGGGTACGGCCGGGATCCGTTCGGTGCCCGCGGCCAGCAGCACGGGAACCTTGAGGAGGTCCAGCACGGGGGCGAGCCGGGGCCGCTCGGCGAGCGAGCGGAGCACCTCCTCGCGTTCGTCGGGGCGAAGGGCCGCCAGACGTCTGCCGGTGCGCAGCACCGCGTACGTCTCGACGGCGGCGACGGCGGTGCGCACTCCGGCGCGGGCCGGGCGGGGCAGTGCGGCGAGCACGGAATCGAGGCGGTGCGGCACCCGGGCGGGCCAGGCGGTGCCGCCGTCGTCGGCGAGGAGCGCGGCGACGAGACCGTCGGCGGTCATCGTGTCCCCACCTCCGCGTGGGCGGTGCCGTCCAGTGTCCAGGTGGCTTCCGGGCGCCAGCGGCCCCACCAGCGCTCCAGGACGACACGGGCGTCGGCGGACTCGCTGTTGCGGCACACCGCGCGGGCGCCGTCCGGGTCGCGGTACTCGAGGGTGAGGGTCCGTTCCGGGGGCTGGCTCACCTCGACGCGGATGCGGCGCAGGGCCGTCCGGCCGGTGACCGTCCACTCGGGCAGTCCGACGACGGCCCGGAAGCGTCCGAGTCCCAGCCGGCCGATCGCCGAGCGCTCCGGCCGCCGTGGCCACGTGCGGCCGTCGCGGCGCAGGCGCAGGAAGACGAGCGGGGGGAGCCGGCGCAGCACGGGCCGGGTGGAGACGGCGGCGACGATCTCCAGGACGTCTCCGTCGCCGAGGTCGGCGTGCAGCCAGGTCCACCGGTGGGCGTTGCCGTGCCCGTAGATCCGGGCCGAGGCTCCGGGAGCGGCGCTCAGGTTCAAGGTTGTCTCCCCGTACGAGAATTCGCCCTCGTACGTGGCCCGGGCGGCCGGCAGCATCTGGGCGGCGGGCAGCACGGGGCGGCGCCAGGACCAGCGGGGGAAGGTGAACAGTGCCGGGCCCTGGGGGCGTTCGAGGAGTTTCCAGCGGAAGTCGCCCGCGCTGCCGGTGAGCTGTCCGGCGACGCAGGTCACGCCCTCGGCCGTGAATCCGTCGGCCGGGCCGGTCCAGGGGACGGGTCCGAAGCGGGCGTGGCGCACGTCGCCCTCGCGGGGGAACACGGCGGCCCAGCCGTGGGCGAACGGCTCCGATCCGTCGGCGGGTGCGGTGAGTTCGTGGTGCAGCCAGACCCCGGTGCCGGTGGCCGGGTCGGTCAGGGTGGTGTACCAGACCTCGGTACGGCCCCGGGCGCCGTTCCAGCGCGGGGCCATGTGCTCGGCGGGGTCCTCGTGGCGCGGGAAGCGGAAGCTGAGCAGGAAGGGGGCGAGGCCCGTGGCGGCCGGGAAGCGCAGGACGCCCTCGCCGACGCGTGTGTCGCCCTCGTACACGGTGAACGGCAGGGTGGTCATGGACGCGAGGGGGTGGCGCGGGGTCACCGACTTCCAGCCGTCCAGGGTGAGGCGGCGCCCGTCGGCGGTGAACGTGAGGCGGTAGCGGATGCGCCGCCGGGCGATCGGTGACACCTCCAACTCGCCCTCGGCGTGCGGGTCGTCGGCGTGTCCGGCGATGCGCACCCGGCCGGTCAGGCGGGCCGGGGTCGTCCGGTGCGGGAGCAGGACCCGGTCGGCGGCGGCACGCAGGTCGAGCCGGATGCGCCGCTCCCCCGGTTCGCCGTCGAGGCGGACGGTGCCGAGCATCGTCTCGGTGAACCGCGTGCCCCTCATGCGAGACCGTCCAGCATGATGCGCTCGGTGTCCCGCAGATAGGTGCCGGCCGCATCACGCGCCCGCTTCGCGTCCCCGGCGGTGACGGCCTCGACGACGGGCGCCAGCCGCTCGTGGGCGGCCGCCGGGTCGGTGAAGGGGCCCTTGAGCAGGGAACGGACCGGCAGGTAGGCGTTGAAGAGCGTGTTCGTGAGGAGGACGTACACGCGGTTGCCCGTGGCGCGGGCCAGCGCGCGGTGCACCTCCACGTCGGCGAGCTGGACCGCGTCGACGCCCTCGGCGCGCAGCACGGCGTCGAGGAGCGCGCTCAGTTCGGCCCGCTGCGGGCGGGTGCCGCGTTCGGCGGCCCGTTCGGCGATCAAGGCGCCGACGCCGCGCCGTACTTCGAACACCTCGTGCACCCAGCCGGCGTCGTGCCGTACGAGCATGGGCAGGAGGTCCGCTCCGCCGAGCCGGGCGTAGTCCCTCACCCGGGTGCCCACTCCGTGCCGGGTCTCCAGCAGTCCGGCCTGCACGAGCCGCCCGAAGGCGTGCTTGAGCGTGGTGCGCGTGACGCCGTACCCGTCGGCCAGCCGCCGCTCCGGAGGAAGGTAACTCCCCGCCGGATGACGGCCGTCGAGTATGTCCGTCCGCAGCCGGTCCTCCAGGACGTCCACGATGGTCTCGCGGGGCAGAGCCTCCACGTTTCCCCCTCCGGGCAGTGGCTGAGTGGATGAGCCACTGAACCAGTCGACGGCCATGGCGGTCAACCCCCGAGGCGCACACAACCCGCTTTACCGCACGCCGAGTTGGACCGGACCAATCCTGCGCAAGTCGTTGACACGCACACCACCTCGCAGGACTCTGAGAGCGCTCTCAAACGGAAGCGGACGACTCACGTCCGTGTGCATCCACCTCGCTGAACCCCCACATCAAGGAGGCAGAGAGTGCGCGTACACATCAAATGGCCTGCCTGGGCGTTGGCCTCCGCCACACTCGCCGCGGCACTGCTCACCTTCGGCGCGCCCTCCCGCGCCGAGGCCGCGGTCCCGGCGACCATCCCCCTCACCTTCACCAACAACTCGGGCCGCGGTGACCAGGTCTTCATCTACGACCTCGGCACAGAGCTCTCGACCGGACGGCAGGGCTGGGCCGACGCGAACGGCACCTTCCACGCGTGGCCCGTCGGCGGCAACCCGCCGACGCCCGCGCCCGACGCGTCGATCACGGGACCGGCCAACGGCCAGTCCAAGACGATCCGGCTCCCCAAGTTCTCCGGACGGCTCTACTTCTCCTACGGGCAGAAGCTCGACTTCCGGGTGACGACCGGCGGTCTCGTGCAGCCCGCCGTCCAGAATCCGAACGACCCGAACCGCAACATCCTCTTCAACTGGTCCGAGTACACCCTCAACGACTCCGGTCTGTGGATCAACAGCACCCAGGTCGACATGTTCTCCGCCCCGTACGCCGTCGGAGTCAAGCTCGCCGACGGGACCACGAAGAGCACCGGTCACCTCAAGTCCGGCGGCTACAACGGCTTCTTCAGCGCGCTGCGCAGCCGGCCGGGCGGCTGGGCGAACCTCGTCCAGACCCGGTCCGACGGCACGGTGCTGCGAGCGCTCGCCCCGGGCCACGGCATCGAGGCGGGCGCGCTTCCGGCCACCGTCATGGACGACTACATCAACCGCGTGTGGCAGAAGTACGGTTCGTCGACGCTGACGGTGACACCCTTCGGCGACCAGCCGAACACCAAGTACTTCGGCCGGGTCTCCGGTGGCGTCATGAACTTCACCAACAGCTCCGGAGCGCTCGTCACCAGCTTCCAGAAGCCCGACTCGGACAGCGTCTTCGGCTGCTACAAGCGGCTCGACGCGCCCAACGACCTGGTGCGCGGGCCGATTTCACGCACCCTGTGCGCGGGGTTCAACCGTACGACTCTGCTGACCAACCCCAATCAGCCGGACACCTCGTCCGCGAGCTTCTACTCGGACGCGGTGACCAACCAGTACGCCCGCGCCATCCACGCGCAGATGGCCGACGGCAAGGCGTACGCGTTCGCGTTCGACGACGTCGGCAACCACGAGTCCCTCGTCAACGACGGCAATCCGCAGCAGGCGTACGTCACGCTGGACCCGTTCAGCTGACCGGAGCCGCGTCGCGGGAGCGGGGGCGGGTCCCGGGCGGGAACCGTCCCCGTGCACGTGTTCACGTGTCCGTCCCTGGGCCCTTGGCCTTGCCCTTGCCCCGCCCCCGCCCCTGCCCGTACCTGACCCGTACCTCGTCGCCGGGGCCGCCATGCGTGTGGTCCGGTGGCAGCGGCTTCATCCGCCGTCGGCGGGGTCCAGGCAGTGCACGGGGACCTGTTGGACGAGGTTGTTCACGAAGCCGCCGCGGTTCCACGGCTGGTCGAGCGGCTGCGTGTGGCCTTCGGCGTCGGTGGCTCGGGCGCTGAGGACATGCCGGCCGGGGGTCGCCGTCCAGGTGAACCGCCACGCGCGCCAGGCCCACGGGTGGGCGTTCGGCGGGTCGAGCCGGGCCGGGTTCCAGGAGTGCCCCCCGTCCACGCTGACCTCCACGCCGGTCACGGGCGCGCGACCCGACCAGGCCCGTCCGGTCAGGATGACGGCGCCCGGCGGGACCACCCGCGCCCGCGACATGAAGTCGGGGAAGCCCGGCGGGGCCAACAGGGCGCGCGGTGCGATACGGGTGACCGGCTCGCCCTCGTCGGCGGCCTCCTGCCGCAGGCGGTACGCCACGGTCTGCTGGAATCCCCGGAACGGCGTGCTCGTCACCGTGATGTCCCTGAGCCACTTCACCTGCGCCATGCCGTACCAGCCCGGCACCACGAGCCGGACGGGATGCCCGTGCTGCGGGGGCAGCGGGGCGCCGTTCATCGCGTAGGCCACCAGGACCTCGGGCTCCGCGCCGCGTGCCACGTCCAGTGGAAGGGCGCGTTGGTAGTCCTGCTCGACCCCGCGTTCCACGCCGTGATCGGCTCCGGTGAACACCACGTCCACCGCGTCCGGTTCGGGCCCGGCCTCGGCGAGGAGGAGGCGCAGCGGCACACCCGTCCACTCGGCCGTGCCGACCGCCTCCACCAGCCACGGCTGGCTCACCGGCCGGGGTGTCAGCAGCGCCCGGCCGTTGCCCGCGCACTCCATGGTCACCCGCTGCCCGACCGCCGGGTACGCCTTCAGGTCATCGACACCGAGCAGCAGCGGGCGCCGCACCCGCCCGCCCAGGACGAGCCGCCAGGAGTCCTCTTCCGCGTACGGGATGTCGTAGTGCGTCAGTACGTAGTGCAGCCCCGGAGGGGTGACCTCGTAGCGCAGGGCCTCAAGAGGCAGTCCGTGGTTCCGGGCGGCGAGTGCCAGTTCCTGGGCGCTGATGCCCTCGTCCGGGCCGGCCAGCCGGGCGGGTGCGCTCACGTCCTCGAGGCGTTGCCCCATGGAACCCATTGTCCGCCCGCCCGGGGCGGGGACGCCAGACGGACTCGGTCCAGGGCCTGTCCGACCATTCCCGTCTGCCCGGCTCTAGGGCCCGGTCCAGTCGAAGGTGATGTGCTTGCTGGACCGGCCTTCGCGGCTCCAGAGGAAGTTGTGGGCGTCGGCGCGGTCCACCGTCGAGCGGCCCCAGGTCGCCACCTGGCCCGGCCCGGTCTCCGCACCTGGCAGGTTGGTCGACTGGACGCGCGCACCCTCCGGGGTCGTGGGCCCCGTGAGCGCCACCGCGCTCGCCTCGACCCGGCCCGGTACCACGGCCCGCCAGCTCGCGAGGTCGTCGGCGACCTCGATCTCGATGGGGGCGAACTCCATGCCGCGCATTTCGGCGCCCATCATGGCCACCATCTCGGCGGGCCAGCTGCCCGCCTGCCCACCGAAGATCATCTGAAGCGCCTGGCGCTGGGGGTCGTCGGCGCGCTCGTCGACGAAGACCGCGGCGTACGTGTCCGTGTGCTCGGCCCAGATGTTGCCGACGAACGAGGCCAGCATCAGCACGTTCAGGCCGTCCAGCCGTACGTCGCCGTAACGGCCCTCGCGGATGTGCCAGGCCAGGATGCCGTCGCAATCGCCGTGGGTGGGCAGCTCCGCGAACGAGCAGGGACAGGGCACGTTGCACTTGCAGGTGTCGAACCAGTCGCCCGCCGCGTGCCACCGGGGAACGGTCTCCGTCGTCTCGGACATCTCCCTGCCTCCTCGTGACCGTGCCGGGGCGTCGGTCTCGGGAGGACGGCACCGCCCCCGGGAGCCATCGCCGGCCCACGCCCGGTTCGTACGGGTATCCACCCCGATTGTCCCACCGCGGGGGTCGCCCGGCGGTGATGCTTTCCGCGTACACGCGTTCGCGCGCGCACGCGCGAGTCCGCCGTGATGTGCTGGAGGTGTGCGCCTCGACCGGAAGGCCCCGTCACCTCCTCCGCGTCCGGCACAGCTGCTGTCGGCCCCGCAGCTCGCGTTCGCCTGGTCCGTGATGGCGTCGATCGCCCTCCTGGCCTGGGTGCTGGTGGTCGACCAGGCCCGTGACATGGGGGTCGAGCCGGGAACCATGGGGATGGACGTCCCGCTGTTCCTGCTGCTGTGGCTGGTCATGATGATCGCCATGATGTTCCCGTCGGTGGCCCCGGTGGCCCTGACCTGGGCGCGGGCCATCGGGCGCCGGTCGCCCACGGGACTCGTGCGGGTGGCTCGTACCTCCCAGTTCGTCGGCGGGTACCTGCTGACCTGGACGGTCTTCGGCCTGATCGCCTACGGGCTCCTCGCCGGGACCGGGGCCCTGGTGGACGAGCACCCGGGCGCCGGGCGCTGGATCGGCGCCGGGGCCTTCCTGATCGCCGGGCTGTACCAGTTCGGCCCGTGGAAGGACCTCTGCCTGCGGCACTGCCGGAGCCCGATGGGCCAGCTCGTGCGCTACGCGGGCTTCCGGCCCCGGGCTCGCGATCTGCGGGTCGGCGCGCACCACGGGGCGTACTGCGTGGGCTGCTGCTGGGGGCTGATGGTCGTGCTCGTCCCGCTGGGCGTCATGAACGTCCTGGCGATGGCCGCGGTCGCCGTGGTGATCTTCGTGGAGAAGCTCTGGCGGCTCGGCCCCGCCTTCTCGCAGGTCGTCGGGGCCGCCTTCCTCGTACTCGCGGTACTGAGCCTCTTCCAGCCCTGGCTGCTGCCCGGCCTGATCCCACCGCAGTCGCCCATGACGGAGATGCTCCGCTCCTAGGCCGAGCGCGGGCCGACGCTGCGGTTCACCAGGTCGCGCCAGCCGGCCTCCAGACGCTCCTGGGGCATGGCGCGCTGGCGGGTCAGATGGCCGATCAGCGCGGGGTCGAGGTAGCCCATCAGCGTCTGGGCGACCAGCTCGATGTCCGTGTCCGGCCCCGGGCTCGCCTGGCGCAGCAGCATGCACACGTGCATGAAGCGGACCCGGTACGGCGCGGAGGTGAAGCGGCGGGTGACCTCGGGTTCGGCGGCGAGGTACAGGTCGAGCTGTTCGGAGGTCTGGCGCAGGGCGTGGCATCCGAAGGCGTGCAGGCGCTCCACCGGCGACGCGCCGGGGCCGAGCGGGGCCGGACCGCTGATGAAGGCGGTCTGGAAGCGCTGCTCCGTGTGGTCGAGCAGGGCCATGAGCAGGCCGGTGCGGTCGCCGAAGCGCCGGAAGACGGTCCCCTTGCCCACCGCCGCCGCGCAGGCGACGCCTTCCATCGTGAGTCTGGCCACGCCCTGCTCCTCGACCAGCCGGGCCGCGGCCTCCAGCAGGCGTGCGCGGTTACGGGCGGCGTCGGCGCGCAGCGGGGCGGCCTCGGGCGCGCTGAGCTGCATGAGGACGGGCTCGTCGGGCGTTTCCGGTCGCTGAGGGAACGGCGGAAGTGGCTGGGACATGAAGCCAGCGTAACGGCATCCGGGGCCAACTGGACTGTGGTCCGCTTCGGTGGTAGACCTTAAAGCGGACTCCGGTCCGTTTTATTACGGCAGTGTTTCAGCGTTTCCATCCCCCCGGGAGATATCCATGTCCGTACGCATCCTCGCCCTCGTCGGCAGCCTGCGCGCCGGTTCCCACAACCGCCAGCTCGCCGAGGCGGCCGTCAAGCTCGCTCCGGAGGGTGCCGAGGTCGAGCTCTTCGAGGGCCTGGCCGAGATCCCCTTCTACAACGAGGACATCGACGTCGAGGGCGACGTGCCCGCCGCCGCCGCGCGGCTGCGCGCCTCGGCCGGCGAGGCCGACGCGTTCCTGCTGTTCTCGCCGGAGTACAACGGCACCATCCCCGCGGTCCTCAAGAACGCCATCGACTGGCTGTCCCGTCCGTACGGCGCGGGCGCCTTCACCGGCAAGCCGGTCGTCGTGGTCGGCACCGCGTACGGCCAGTTCGGCGGCGTCTGGGCGCAGGACGAGGCCCGCAAGGCCGTGGGCATCGCCGGCGGCACCGTCCTGGAGGACATCAAGCTCTCCGTCCCCGGCTCCGTGGTCCGCTTCGCCGAGACGCACCCCGCCGACGACGCCGAGGTCGCGGCGCAGCTCTCCGAGGTTCTGGACCGTCTGCACGGCCACGTCTCGGCGCCCACCGCCGCCTGACAACTCCCTTGTGGGCCGGTCCGGTTGACCCGGGCCGGCCTGCGTCATGTCGTGACTCGGTCACCATTCGTCCCAAGATCGCCACGACCCTGGCGGAGCCCCACCCTCCGCGACAGGATGCCCGCATGAAGAGCGATCTCTTTTCCAGTGACCACATGGTGCAGCCGGCCGTGGCGGCGGGCATGACCGTCCAGAACGCCAAGTCCATCAAATACGCCGTCCAGGGCGAGATGTTCGCGCGTCAGGGCGCGATGGTCGCCTACCGGGGCAGCCTCCAGTTCGAGCGCAAGGGCCAGGGCGTGGGCGGCATGCTCAAGCGGGCGGTCACGGGTGAGGGACTTCCGCTCATGACCGTCCGCGGCCAGGGCGAGGCCTGGTTCGCGCACGAGGCACAGAACTGCTTCATCGTGGGCATCGAACCCGGCGACGTCTTCACGGTCAACGGCCGCAACGTCCTGTGCTTCGACGCCTCGCTGTCGTACGAGATCAAGACCGTCAAGGGCGCGGGCATCACCGGGGGCGGTCTGTTCAACAGCGTCTTCACCGGTCAGGGCAGCCTGGGGCTGATATGCGAGGGCAACCCGCTCGTCATACCCGTCTCCCAGCACCAGCCGGTGTTCGTCGACACCGACGCGGTCGTCGGCTGGACCGCGCATCTGCGCACCTCGCTGCACCGCTCGCAGTCGATCGGCTCGATGATCCGAGGGGGTTCGGGCGAGGCGGTGCAGCTCAAACTGGAGGGCGAGGGCTACGTCGTCGTACGTCCCAGCGAGGCGACCCCGCAGAAGACCATGATGACAGGCTCGGGCAACAGGGACGGGGGGCCCCCGCGGTGGGGCGGGCGGGGCCCCTCGGTTCGTCTGCCGGAGCCGTCCGTCAGCGCCGGGCGGCCGGGGTGTTGGCGGCCGTGACGTTGACGGCGGCCCAGGCCTTGCCCACCGCCTTGTACTCGGCGCTGCTCGCGCCGTACAGGTCGGCGGCGGCCTTCAGTGTGGCCTTCCGCGCGTCGTGGAAGTCGGTCGTGGAGACCATGTACCGGGTGAGTGCGCGGTAGAAGACGGCGGTGGCCTTGGTGCGGCCGATCCCGGTCACCCGGGAACCGTCGTACGTCGGCGAGTCGTACGCCACGCCGTTGATCGTCTTGCGGTCGCTGCCCTCGGCGAGCAGGTAGAACGCGTGCGAGGAGACACCGGAGCCGGCGTGCACCTCGGCGTCGTACACGGCGGGCGACCAGTAGTCGATCGACTCCTCGAGCACGTCGAGGGACGGGTGGTCCATGCGGCGCAGGAACTTCTGGGCGAGGCCCAGCTTCTCCCCCATCAGGTAGTTCGGCGGGTTCTTCGGGTTGTTCGCCGAGAACTCGACGTTCGTGCCGAAGATGTCGGCGAGCGACTCGTTGAGAGCACCCGCCTCGCCGTACTGATTGCCGTCGTCGTCGACCCGGGTGGGTTCGAGGGCGGCGGTCGCGTCGACGACCCCGTGGGTCAGCTCATGGCCGGTGACGTCGAGGACGACGAGCGGCTTCTTGAACACCTGGCCGTCGCCGTCGCCGTACGCCATGCAGCCGCAGTACGAGTCCCAGAAGGCGTTGCCGACCTTGTTGCCGAAGTGGACCATCCCGCGGGCACCGGCGCTGTTGTTCTTGATGCCCTTGCGGCCGAAGGTCTTCTTGTAGAAGTCCAGGGTCTGGGTGATGCCGTACTGGGCGTCGACGGCGGCGGTGGTGCGGGCCGAGGTGGTGCCGTTGCCCCACTTGTTGTCGCCGTCGGTGAACGCCTTGCCCCGCGCGAAGGACTCCAGTTCCTGGCCCCTGGCGTCCCGGGTCTCGGTGTTCCACCGGGTCGGGTCCTTGAGCACATAGCTGGTCCGCGCGGTGCGGGTGGTGGTCAGGGACACCTTGCCGGCGAACAGGGAGGACCCGCTCCCCTTGGCCGTGGCCGGGTAGTGGCCCGCCGCGGCGATGCCCGTGAGGCCGGACAGCCCGGCGGCGGCGGCACCGGCCGCGATACCGGTCTGCGGGCTCGCGCTCTCGCCGCGCTCACGCAGCGTGGCCGCCAGGGACGGCGAGATGAACTCGTCCGTGTTCGGGGTGTTGCTGCGGATCCGGCCGGTACGGGCGTCCACGACGACCGTGCTCGACCCTCCGGCCTCCGCGGTGTCGCTGTCCGTGACGATCACCTGGTAGGCGAGGGCGGCGGCACCGTCACGGGCGTCCACGACGAGCCGGGCGGTGTCCGCGTCGCCCTTCGCGACGGCCTCGGCCTTCCGCACCGCCTGATCGGGCGTCAGTTCCGCCTCGACGGTGGACGGCTTCACCACGTGGTCGGCGGCCCGGGTCACGCCGAGGTACTCGCCCCGCGCGCCGAGGTGGACGACCAGGTCGCCGCCGAGCAGCGGAAGGCCCTGATGGGTACGGACGAAGCGGACGTGCCGCTTTCCGTCCGGGTCCGTCATCACGTCCTTGGCCTGGAGGGTGTCGCCGCGGGTGACACCGGTGGCCGAGGCGTGCGCGTACGCGGCCGCCCTGGCGGTGGCCACGGGCGACGACGCCGAAGTCGCCGCGCGGGCGGGCCCGTTCGGCGCGACGGCGAAGGCGGGACCGGGGAGCGTGGCGGCCGTCGTCACGGCGACGGCGATCGCCACGCGGCGTATGTGGGGTCTACGCACTGAGTTCCTTCGTACAGGGGCGGCCGGAACACCAACCGCCCTACGGCGCGGCGCCGTTGCGCACCGCGGGGGCTGCCGGCTCCCGACCGGACAGATGTGCGAGGGAATGCGACGGTTGCCTGGACGGGCCGATCAACGTCCGCATGTGACCGATGTCGCACGGACCCGGCCCGGAGCGGCCGGGACGGGCGTGCGGAGCGGCGGACCGAGGGCCGGGATGGAACCGACGGCAGAGGCGGGACCGACGGCCGAGGTGAGACCGACCGCCGAGGTGAGACCGACCGCCGAGGTGAGGCCGACCGCCGAGGCGGGATCGAGACCGTGGGAGGTCTCAGATCGTGCGGTCGGCGAGGGCGGACAGCAGGGTGCGGAGTTCCGCCGCGGGCTCCTGGGCGAGGGGCAGTCCGGCGAGGAGCGTGTCCGCCGCGGCGAGCCGGCGGCGAGCCGCGCGCACCGCCGCCGCGCGGCCACCGGCCCGCTCGACGAGGGCCGTCGCACGGCGGACCCCGGAATCGTCCAAGGAGTCCGAGGCCGCGAGGAGTTCGTCGAGTTCGCCGTACCCGGCTCCGCCGAGCGCCGCGAGCACCGGGAGCGTCTTCTTCCCCTGCCGCAGGTCGCTGTGGACCGGCTTGCCGGTGACCGAGGGATCACCCCAGATACCGAGGACATCGTCGGCGATCTGGAAGGCGACGCCGAGATGGCGCCCGGCGCGGTCCAGCACGGTCACGGTCCGCTCCGGCGCTCCGGCCAGCCGGGCGCCGAGTGCCAGGGCGCAGCCGAGCAGGGCACCGGTCTTGCCCTCCGCCATCACCTCGTACTCCCCCAGACCGACCGCGTCGGGTCCGGTCCAGGGCCGGTCGGCGAACAGCAGGTCGTCGGCCTGGCCGCGCACCAGGTCGCCGAGCGCGGTGGTCAACTGCCTTACGGCGGAACCGGCTTGGGGAGTGAGAGCCATGGTCTCGACGGCCAGGGCGAACAGCGCGTCACCCGCGAGAACGGCGGGACCGGTGCCGTACGCCTTCCACACGGCCGGCCGCCCGCGGCGCAGCGCGTCACCGTCCATGATGTCGTCGTGGAGCAACGAGAAGACGTGTACGAGCTCCACGGCGACGGCCGCCGGCACGCCCGCCCCGGCCGGGGCGGAGACGGTCTCCGCCGCGAGTACGGCCAGCGCCTGTCGTACTCCTTTGCCCTGGCTGTGATCGGCGGGGGCGCCGCCGACCTCGCAGCGGCCGAGCGCGTACCGGGCCATCTCGGCCACCCAGGGGTGCAGCGTGCCGATCGCCTCCGCCAGCGCGGGAGCGACGAGTTCACGGCAGCGGCGCAACACCTGCGCGGCGGCGGGCGGCGACATGGAGGCCGGGGCGGGCGCGCCGGCCAGGGCGGGGGCTGGCACTCGGTCGAGGGCCGGGGTGGTCGTCACGCGGCCTCCGTCTCGTCGGTCCCGGTCGTCAACCCGAGCTCTGCGCGCGCCTTTTCCACCATCCGGTGAGCGTGCCGCAGTCCGATGCCCTCCAGCGTCACGGCCAACTCGTCGAGCTCGGCGGCGGTTTCGGCCTGGTCACGGCCGAGGCGGGCGAGGGACTTGACCAGCCCGAGACGGGACAGGGCCGTGCCGCGCGGCTCGCTCATCGCCTCGAACTCCGCCAGGGCGCCCGCGTACACGTCGCGGGCCTGCTCGTAACGCCCGGCACGGTAGAGCACGTTGCCGCGCATCTTGTGGTTGTAGGCGAGCGCGCCGGACAGCTTCATCGCGCGACAGGAGACCTCGGCCTCGCTCAGCAGGCCGAGCGCGCCGTCCGTGTCCCCGTCCCGCACGGAGACGATGTCCGCGAGTCCTCGCAGCGCCCAGGCGTGGCCACGCCGGTCCTCGGCACCGGCGGCTATCCCGGCCGCCTCCTCGAACATCGCGTAAGCACGGTCGTACGCACCGGTGTTGCGGTGGATCTGGGCGATGCCCTCCAGAGCCCACACCGTGTGCCGGGCCTCGCCGCGCTTGCGGGCCTCGGCCAGCAACTGCTCGTGCAGCTCCGTCACGGCCGCGTAGTCGCCCTGGATGCGACCGGTCTCCGCCATGCCGGCCAGCGAGTAGCCGCGCACCACGACATCCCCCGCCTGGCCGCCGAGTTCGGCGGCCAGCCGCAGCAGCCGCCACGCGAGCGGGAACGCTCCGCGCTGGCGGGCCAGGGTGCCGCCGCTCCAGAGCGCCCACGCCATCCCGGCGCCGTCCCCGGCCTCCCGGGCGGTGCGGTAACTCGCCTTCCACGCCCGCTCGGCGTCCGTCACCTGCCCGAGCCGGCGGTGCGCCTCGGCGACCGCGAGGCCCGACCTGGCGGCCTCCGCGCGGGCGCCGGCCCGTTCGGCGGCGCGCAGTTGCTCGGTGCCCGCCGCGAGGACGTCGGTCAGCGAGGAGTTCACCGACAGGGTGGTCAAGGCGCCCTGGTATTCCGGGGCGAAGGCTTTGCCGTACATGAGTGCCTTTCCGTCCGCCACCGTCCGTCCGCATACGGGCCCGGCCCGGTGGTGATGCTGTTGTCGACTCGTTCAAGGCGGTGACGTGCGACGATCCAGCTATGCACACGACGTATACGCGGCATGTATACGCAAGGGGTATAGTGCGGCCGGTTTCCGTCCGTGAAGTGAGCTTCAGGAAGGACCGTGTGCCACGCGCCCGTTGCCGATCAAGACGACGATCGCGTCCGGGAGGTTGCCTGGCCGCGTCAAAACACGTTGCACGGCGGTCCGGACGGCCCAGAGGATGGCGGCGGCAGAGTCTCCTCGCGGAAAGCAGGCCACCGTTGCCCACAGCGCCGATGCACGCAGACGAGACGCGGATCGGTGGTTCGCTCGTACGGCGCCTGCTGGCCGGGCAGTTCCCGCGGTGGGCCCGGCTGCCCCTGAAGCGTGTGCGGTCGGCCGGTACCGTCAACGCCCTCTACCGTCTCGGCGACGACATGGCCGTGCGCCTGCCGCGTGTGGCGGGCGGTGCCGACGACGCCGTCAAGGAGCACGCGTGGCTGCGGCGGCTCGCCCCGATGCTGCCGTTCCCCGTCCCCGAGATCCTCGGCCTCGGCACCCCGACCGCCGACTACCCGTGGCACTGGTCCGTGCTGCGCTGGCTCGACGGTGACACTCCGGCGCCCGGGGCGCTGACCGCCCCGCGCGAACTGGCCGCCGATCTGGGGGCGTTCGTCACCGCCCTGCGCGGGATCGACCTGCCCGGCGGGCCGGGTGCCTACCGGGGCACCCCGCTGACGGCGGTGGACGCCGAGACGCGCTCGGCGATCGACGACCTCCGCCGCCGCGTCGTCCCCCGGGGCGCCCCCGCGGGCGGGGGGGTGGGGGCGGGGGCGCCCGCGGGGGCGGGGCCGCCCCCGCGGGGGCACCAGGTGAGA